>CALMZQ010000079.1 GCA_937870915.1 uncultured Ignavibacteria bacterium | reverse complement strand
CATAGCGCTAAACTCATCTTCGATTCTCCGTCCTTCTACCTCATCAGTGCGATCATTCCGTTGCTTGTGGGAACAGTTGCATCGTTCATTGGTGCCATCGGAGTTCGCAAACGTTCTTAGGGGGCTTGCATGACGTCGCGCAGATCCGTCCTTCGTTCTATGGCTGCCCTTGGGCCCACCGCTTTGTTCGGTACACAAGCCTTGCACGCAGTAACGCAATGGCTTCCTCGGGCACTCACTGGTATACCTGCTGTAGATGCGGCGCGTGATGAAGATTTTTGGCTTACGGTGCAGCAGGCCTTTGCTGTGGATCGAACGATCATCAATCTCAACAATGGTGGCGTTTCCCCTTCGCCCCGTACCGTTCAGGACGCTGTGAGACGGTACACTGAACAGGCCAATACAATTCCGGCCTATGAGATGTGGAGACATCAGGAGCCATTGGTGGAATCGGTGCGCGAAGGCATTGCCTCGATCTTCAAGGTTCAATCCGACGAAGTAGCTATTACACGGAATGCGAGTGAATCACTGCAGTCCGTCCAGCTTGGTTTACCAATGGAACGCGGAGATGAGGTAGTAACGACCACGCAGGACTACCCTCGGATGCTTGCAGCATGGGAACAACGCGCCCGACGGGACGGGATAGTCATGAAGAAAGTGAAGTACCCTGTTCCGCTCATGAATGCCCGCGATGCTGTAGATGCAATTGAAGCAGCGATGACATCTCGAACAAGGGTGATCCATATCTCTCATGTTGTGTTCTTGACCGGACAGATCATGCCCGTTCGAGAGATCTGCCGTATGGCTAAAAAGAAGAACATCCCCTGTATTGTGGATGGCGCTCATTCGTTTACACACTTCCCCTTTACACAAGAGGATCTCGAGTGTGAATATTTTGGCACGTCATTACATAAATGGTTCTTGGGTCCGATAGGCACCGGAATGCTCTACGTGAAGAAGGATCGCATCAGCTCCGTATGGCCGTTGATGGCTGCACCCAAAGAAATGGATGAGAACATCCGCAAGTTCGAAGAGATTGGAACCCACCCTGCAGCTCTCCACAATGCACTCATCGAATCAGTTGCCTTTCACAAGGCACTCGGCGTCGAGAGGAAGGCAGCACGACTCCGATATCTCCATTCGATCTGGACAGACCGAATTGGTTCCATGGAGCGTGTGCGCTTCCTCACGAACATCAAGGACGAATCGAACCAATGTGGACTTCGACTCGTGCATATCGATGGAACAGATCCCGGGAAACTCTCGGCCTACCTGCTCGACAAACACCGCATCTTTACCGTTGCCATCGTCCACGATGAGTTCAAGGGGCTTCGTGTTGCCCCCTCGGTGTACACTACCATCACTGAGATGGAACGATTTGCAGATGCCATGCAGTTGGTAGCATCTGGTGCTGTGAAAGACCTCGGCTGATCAATTCACTGCACTCACAGAGAATGTAGGGCGTGGCTCTCTGATTTCTTCCGGTGGCTCTAATGCGTTAGGACGAAAGACCTCGTCGAGCTCCTGTTCAAGAGTTCGCGTCTCATGATACCGATC
>CALMZQ010000078.1 GCA_937870915.1 uncultured Ignavibacteria bacterium | reverse complement strand
TGTGGTTTTGTCCATGGCTGATGTTCCTTACGTTGTGATAAACGTAACGCCATTGACACACTTTTTGAAACAGTCTCAGTGACAAAGTGACTAGTAGAACAGGACCATTTCAGATCGTTTATTCTACTCTATCGGTTCGCTTTCCACTTGATTCTTCAGTTTTGGATACAGAATTAGTCCAACGACAAATCCGCTTAACAGTCCACCAACATGTGCTGCGTTGTCAATGCCACCATTTAGACCCATGAGTAAGTTATAGCCAATGAAAATCAGAGTACTTGCCAAGAATGCATTGCCGAAATCTGGTGGGAAACGTTTTGTCAAGAGTAACGCTAGGAATAAGCCATAAAGTCCAAAAATGGCTCCTGAAGCACCAACGCTTACTGTTGCGTCATACCACCATAGACTTGTACAGCTAGCTAATACTCCGGTCAACAAATAGGATGTTAAATATTTTTTCCTGCCAAGCAGAGGCTCAAGGAAAATACCTACAAATAAAAGTCCATACATGTTTGCCCCAAGGTGCATAAGTCCACCGTGTAGAAATACACTTGTAAACAGTCGCCACCATTCCCCATCTACAAATGAAGGTCTATAATTGGCACCCAAAGCAAGTAGATCTTGTCCCCTGAATGAGTTAAAACCGAGACCTGCGAACACCATAATGATGAAGATTAGAATGTTCAGATAAATGATAATCGGTGTAATAAAATATCCTTCGCTTGGTTTCAAGAAGTCTATTAACTCCTTTATATCAGTGTCATTTGAAGGCCTTCCACCATCATATTGGTTAAACACACTTTCATCAAGCTTCGGAATAAGTAACATTATCAACCAAATGCCTGCTCCTATCCCGAATGTTCCGAATATCCATGCAAAAGTATCTTCATTTCTGTTTTCATACGGTTCATTTACAGCAAGGAATATTGGACTATAATTTGAAATGTATTTGGGACTACTTAATACTGCTTCTTTAAAGCCGTCACCATCGTCGGTGTTTCCAACTCTTTCGAGACAGATAAACTGACTAACGTCCTTTTTGTCAAGGTCCTTTTGACTTTCGTTTGCAAATGCCAAATATTCTTCTTCTTTTTCTTTGTCATCAAGGCTATTGCTAATTCGCTTGGAATATTCAATACCTAACCAAGCTGAACAGCTTGAACTTGTCGTGTCCGCTTCACTCACAAGTATTGGCATAACAACATATAAGTGCATGTTAAAATCCCGGCTGTATCTTCCACTTACGTCAAAAGATGAATGAACACCAATGTTTGTCTTGTCGATATAGAACCTTTTTACCGTGTAGTATTTCGTCTGTTCCCACTTGTCAATTTCAGTTATTGTTTCAAGCTTTGTCAATGCTCCGCTTGCTCTCTCGATATATTCTTGCGCAAGAATGGTCGGGGCGGCTATTGCCATTGCTGCTATGAACTGATACAAAAATGGCATGTTTCCATTACCACCTGTCAACTTTAACAGTTTGATTCTTGGTCTAAGCCAGAGCAGGACAAGCACCCACGGCAGCCCAAATGGCAGCCAAAATTTCAAGATATCTTCATTCAAAGAAAACGTATTTGTCTTGATAAAGAGCAACCAGTGCAAAAACGTATAAATCACAACAAATGATATTGTGATAAGTAGAAATGGAACGTAAATCAGTCTAAGCTTCTTTGTGATTGTCTGCATTTTCTGTGTCTGCGGCGTTTGTTATTATAGCAGGGTGACCTTCTCCCAGTTCAGTCAACAGTTCGGACGATCTCTCGTGCGAATATAGGCGCGGTAGCTCGACATGGAGAAGGGAAAACGGATACGACGAGGCATGCCTATGCGACGCAATCGTCATTGTTAGGGAAACGCTCTCTCGTCTTCGATGAATCTTACTCACCGTTGAGTTGCTGAAGAGACACGCTGCCAAGGGACGCCGGTATCTTCATTTCACATCCGTGCTACGATCTCGGCATAACCGTCAATGAAGTGGGGGACGATCATCGAGACGGATTCTCCTAGATTCGTTTGTCATAACATTGTGATTATTGATAATCCGTCACCAATGGTGATCGACTATGGAACAAGAATCCGCTCAATGCCCCGTTCATGGTGGCTCTCTCAATAAATGATAGAGGACTGATGAGACCTCACTGCGAACCGACACCCCCTCTATCACGCTTCGCTAAGGAGGGGGCAGGGGCGAACTGTGGTCCCTCGCTCCGCTCGGGATGACGCTGTTTCCGTTGTGTGTCATAATGAAATAACGGAATGTTTCGTTAATGGATACTTCGTCCCATAAATGACGATTTACAAATTAGGATTGATATTGGTGTTACTGTAATCGTAGGTTCTATCTGCTATGCCAAGTTTGACTAGCAGCTCATTTGCTTTTTGCCGCGTAGCAACCCACGTCTCATCATTGTTGATAAAATCCCAATCCCATATTTCAGGCGGAATATCGTCCGTCATTTTTTTGAATGACAGCAACTCGCTCTTAAATGAAATGTCAATCAATCCATTTCGGAATACAGTATCAAAACATACTGGAATAAACGCACCGTCAATCTCTGATTCCAGTTCGAACATCGGATCAAACAGCGGTTGAGCAAGCTTAGCCAACTCTTCCGAAGTACACGAAAAGAGTCTAAGCGAGTTTATAATGTTTATGTAGTAGAATTCGGCGCGTTCGTCATAATTACTCTCTGGTTCGTCAACACGCGGTACATGTGTCAACTTCGATGTACATCCGAACAATGAAAACAGATTTAGCTTCATCGTGGAGTTAGTCCGTTTTAGGAGCCATTTTGAGAATGCTGTCATGAAGCAGACAGTGAATTCATGAGTTACCATCCACATCTGACCTGATCATTGCTCAGCAATATACTGCTCACTCGGTCCAGCAATTCCGCGTGCGGCGAGCAGCTGATCTTCCCCCCGCCCTTATAGACCAGGAAGTTGATCTCGCTGGCGTGATGTTCGTAACTGTTGGAACTGCGCTCGGGCTTTATGACTGGCGCCTCTTTGACGAGGTCCCTCGCTACGCTCGGGATGACGCTGTTCTAGCTGTGTGTCATTTGAAGAAACGCGAGCACCATCCATGATGGTGCTCGCGTTTCTCTAGCAAACAATGTACGCGAACGGCGTCATCCCGAGGAGCGTAGGGGCGAGGCCCCGCCTCGCCCGAAGCGACGAGGGACCTAACGAAATGACGATTGATCAACGACAAACAAGAACCGACTTGTCTGTCGGAGGAATAACTCTAGCAGAACATGAACATTTCAGGCTACAGGAGCGCTCCCTGCATCTGCCACTCTTCCCGTGTGATTTTCATCCAGTCACATCCAATGTCATTCCACATGAACTTTTCAACGAATCGTAAGCCGCACTTTTCCAGTACTCTTCGAGATGCTTTGTTCTCTTCGTTAACAGTTCCGATGATCTCAAGTACGTTCAAGGTATTGAAACCATAGTCCAATGCAGCTCTACACGATTCGGTTGCATACCCTTTACCCCAGTACTTCGGATTCAGACGATAGCCCACATCATAGTAGTCGACATGGTTGTTTTCCTCTTCTCTGACAAACTTCAAACCACTCCAACCAATAAACTTCCCAGACGATTTTTCAATTGTTGCCCACCTTCCAATTCCATTGTCTACATATTGCTGACGTATTGATTGAAAAGCACTTTTTATCTGCTCTATATCCTTTACCGGTTGATTTCCAAGGTATCTATGGACCTCAGGATCTGAATCCATTTCGAACCAATCCTCCAAGTCACTAACTCGCAACTCTCGTAGAATCAGTCTTTCCGTTTCAATGTGGAATCTCATTTTTTCGGAAGGGACTATCACTTCTGATTTCACTCCATAGTCTGGGCAACTGAATTCCTGCATTGGTCATTCCATTATCTGCATACTTCGTGATATTGAGGTCACCTTTTACTTTTCACATATCTCTTTCAATGTGCCGAGAGCTTTGGGATATGTCTCATTCATATAATCCGCAAAGTCTTCTGTAATGTCCAAGTCCACCGTAACAACAGTAGCCCCATTACGTTCTTCGAAGGTATAGTTCTCATGTCCATTCGCCCATTTTTCTACTTCCGGTCCCTCTTCAATCTCAACATCACCTTTAACGAGACCATAATGACGAATTGAAACATACTGGTTCGGAATGTTCTCTGCTATCTCGGACACCATGCCACCCTTTTCACCCTTCTCATCTGTTCCAACAAACAGAATCTTGCTTCCCTTGTTCCAACTCCCTTCATAGGTAGATGTCGGATTGAAAGGGGCAGTCCATTGCTCATACGTTGCCTTATTGCTTATACCCAGCATTGCATCATAGACTTTATCAGCCGGTGCATCAATGTTGATGTTGAACGTTGTCTTTATCATGATAGTCTCTCCTGCCCCGTTGGTTAATCATCCTGTTGTGTTTGTCATTGTTCAACGAATCTACGACGAATCACAAACCGAACCGGGTCTGAATTGGGGTGCATTGCATTGCCCAACGTGGTCCCCCGGCTCCGCTCCGGACGTCATCTGAACCCGGCCTATAGAGAGGTACAGTTGTCAATCCGAAGTTTATGTCTCAATGAACTCGTTCTGATTGAGTAGGCGTTTGTTGCCTAGATGCCTACAAAAGCGGGGGAGGGGGAGATCATTTGCTCAATCAGGATGAGTTGACTAATCATTCTCATGATTTCGGTCTTTGTTAACATGTGGGAGATATTCATCTGTGAAATGCCCCCTTTCCTTCGGTTTTGAGAATTTATCAGCATTGTAAGAACCCGAACTTCCTTTTGGAATCGAAAGAGATGTCCACGTATCAGCACTCATCTTTCCGATAAAGACGATTTGCCCAATGTGATAGGGATAGTGCGCTAACTGTCTGTTGATTGCTTCCAGTACAGTATGACCTTGATTCCGGATGTAGACAACTTTTTCTAGATCATTGTCCGATAATGATCTCAAAGCTTCTAAGAATACGCCCCATCCCGCGTTCCATCTATTAAGCATTTCCTCTTTTGTTGCAATATCATTTTCAAACTCTGATTCCCGGTTTCGCCATTCTTTCTCACCGTCAGAAGTCAGAAAGTCTGTCCACCGACTCATCATATTGCCCGATAGATGCTTCACTATGGTAGCAATGCTATTGCTGTCTTCATTGAATTGCCAGAAGCACGCACCATCTGGTACTTGTGCAAATGTCTTTTCACCTAATGTCTTGTAGTATTCAAACTGTTTGATTGCGCTTTCCAAATAGTTTGTGTTCATGATGTTTTGCTCCTTTCCATAATTTCTACATAGACATACGCATGCATAGCGGGAAGGTTGCAGCCCCTCCCCTGCCCTCCCCAAATCCGAAACGGAATTCTGAGCCGCAAACTAAAATCTAAATCTTGGATTTGGGAGGGTGCCCGATAGGGCGGGTGGGGTCAATTTCCCAGTGGTGCTGGATACGGTTCCATTAGATATTCGGGGAGTAAACTGACGCTGCTGTTCAGCCCATCGAGATCTTTCAGCTCTTGCAACTTCTTCTGGACGATCAGAACCGCATAGATGCTATCGTCCACAAGGCGACTCATTGTCTCTTCGTTGAGATATTGGTAAGGGAGCGAAAGAAACCACGTATCGTCCTGCTCGCTGTAAAACTTGCGGATGGAACCATATTGTTGGTGTAAGGCTTGTTCTTGCACGAAAGGCAGGTACGATGAGGGGAATGGATGCTCCAT
>CALMZQ010000077.1 GCA_937870915.1 uncultured Ignavibacteria bacterium | reverse complement strand
TACCATCTGTCCGAACTGCCGGCGTTTGCCCTACGCGTGCGTGAGCACATACTCCGGATGTCCACAAACGGTGGATGTTTTACGGGTGCATCACTTTCCTGTACGGACCTGCTTGTCTATCTCTATACCACCTACCTCCAAATCTCGGCGGACACACTTGACGCACCGAATCGTGATGTTCTGTTGTTGTCCAAGGGGCATGATGTACCCGCACTCTATGGCGTGTTCGCTGAATTGGGATTCATTCCTCGCGAAAGACTAAAGAACCATCTTCGTGTTCATGATGTCCTCTATTGGCATCCCAACCGAAACATCCCCGGTGTTGAATTTCATTCCGGTTCACTGGGACATCTTTTGAGTGTTGGACTTGGAATGGCTGTTGACATCCGCATGCGTGGGCTCGAGAGTAGGGTTGTTGTGGTTCTCGGAGATGGCGAACTCAATGAAGGGAGCATCTGGGAGGCCTGCTTAACGGCACAAGCGCTTCGAGTTGACAACCTGATCGCAGTTGTCGACCGAAATCTCTTTCAAGCGAACGTCCGCACAGAAGAACTGATTCCGTTGGAGCCCCTTACAACAAAGTTCGAGGCCTTTGGATGGAATGTTGAGACCGTGAACGGACACGACTTCGGAGACCTCCACTCGGTATTTCGCGAACTCCCTGTTCGAAATGGGGCTCCTACAGTTGTGATCGCAGACACACAACGCGGACGTGGTGTGCCTAGTATCGTCGAACGAGCAGATAGATGGTTCTGCAACTTCACGCACGAAGAGGTTGGTGCTCTCATCGAAGAACTGCACGGAAATGACCAAGCAACTCTTACATCAGAAACCTTGGTGGTGCGATGATTCCCTACGAGTCTATCCTTCTCGAGTGTGTTCGCACGGACCAACGTGTGATGGTCCTCACTGCTGAAAACCGAGGCCATATGCGAAATGCTCCGGCACTGATGGGAGACAGGTTCATCGATGTAGGCATAGCAGAGCAAACGATGATAGGAGTAGCTGCCGGTTTGGCAGCTCGTGGACGCATCGTTGTAACACATGCACTAGCGTCGTTCATTACTCTGAGAGCATTTGAGTTTATACGCGATGACGTTGGTATCCCGGCACTGCCGGTGATCATGGTTGGTATGGTACCTGGTGTACTTAGTGATGCGAATGGCCCTACCCACCAGGCCATAGATGACGTTGGTCTAATGCGCGGAATACCGAACATCAACGTGTTTTGTCCGGCTGATGAGGAGGACCTAAAGATCGGTTTACGAGATATCATCTTCAGTGGCAAGCCTTACTACATTCGCTACACCAATGCACCGGCCTCTGTTGATCATAGCAAAGTGTTCGCACCCGGCGTTGCAGAGGTAGTGGTAGGGCCTACTATTGGACGACGTGATGTGACCATTCTCACATATGGTACGTTGTTACGGCAAGCCGTTCTCGCAGCATCGAAGCTGACAGCGCAGGGTATTGTGGTGCAGGTGATCAACATGCGCACCCTCAAGCCCATCGATGAACAGCGAATTCTCGAGGCATCGTTCAACAGCGACCTTGTTGTGACGCTTGAAGATCATCTACTGACGGGTGGATTGTACAGTATCGTCAGTGAGATCCTCGTTCGCAACCGCAGGCTAGTTGATGTTTTGCCCATCGGTTTCGACACATGGTTCCGTCCGGCCCTTCTTCCCGAGGTGTTAGACCAAGAGCGCTTGAGCGGGGAGCACGTAGCGCGGCGGATTGCGGAACAACTGCAACTCAACGATGAACGCCGTCCCATGGAGATATCCTATGTCTGATGTACGCTATCCAACGATTACGGAATCCTGCAAACTTCTCCAACGTGCAGAGGGTCTCATTCCGGCGTACACACAGACCCTGGCAAAAGGTCCGGCGCAACACGTTCAGGGCATTGCGCCGATCTACGCACAGAGAGGCAAAGGAGCTCATTTATGGGATGTTGATGGGAACAAATATCTCGACTATACCATGGCCGTTGGACCATTGGTGCTTGGATATGGTCACGAAGTTGTTGACAACGCCATTGAACGTCAGCTTCGTGATGGCATCACCTTTTCGCTGATGCATCCACTCGAGGTAGAGGTGGCAGAATTGATACGTTCAGTTGTACCAAACACTGAGTCTGTACGGTATTCTAAGACCGGTGCTGACGTGACCACAGCAGCAATCCGGTTAGCACGGGCATTTACGGGACGCAACACCGTTCTCTGTTGCGGATACCACGGTTGGCACGACTGGTACATCGGAACGTCCGACCGAGATGCCGGCATTCCCCATGTTGTCAAGGATCTTACCTACACCTTCAACTACAATGACGTTGAGAGTGTCTTGGCCGCTATAGATGACGATACCGCAGCGATCATCTTAGAGCCCATGGTGTTTGAGGAACCACAGGCCGGATTTCTCCAAACTCTGCGTTCAATCTGTGACGACAGAGGAATCGTCTTGATCTTCGACGAAATGTGGACGGGATTTCGCATTGCCCTTGGTGGTGCACAAGAACGATTTTCTGTACGTGCCGACCTTGCCTGCTTCTCAAAGGCCGTGGCAAATGGAATGCCCCTTTCCATTCTCACAGGGCGTGCAGACATTATGAAACTGTGTGAACACGACGTGTTCTTCTTTACAACGTTTGGTGGGGAAGCGCTGTCATTGGCGGCGGCCAAAGCAACTATTCAGTTTTTACGCGATAACGACGTGCCCCGCAGAATCGAAGAGTTGGGCTTGATCTTACGAGACGAACTCAACGCGCTCATTCGAGACCAGGGGATTTCCTATATGTCGTGTAAGGGGCTTGGCACACGCACAATGATTGCTTTTGACGGATCCGTAGCAGACCCGTTGTTAATGAAGTCCTTTGTTCAACAGGAAATGCTTGCCAGAGGCATCCTCTGGGGAGGATTTCACAACATGTCCTATGCTCACACTGCTGCTGATGTATCGCTTACACTCCGTGCATACAATGAGGTACTCGAACTTCTCAATAGAGCAGTTGTAGGTGGAGACCTTATTCATCAGCTGCGTGGGATTCCCATGCGGCCCGTGTTTCGCAGAACGGGGAATTTCAATATAAAGCCACGTGGTGCAACGGTGCGTGTATGATGAATGACCTCATGCGACTTGACGGACGTGTGGCAGTTGTGACCGGCGCTGCAGGACTCTTGGGCAGGAGACATTGCGAGGCACTTGCAGAGGCTGGGGCAACCGTCTACGCCTGTGATCTATCGGCCAAGGCAGCCCAAGCTGTGGCCGAGGACCTCGGTCCGCAACATGTAGGACTTGCCCTAGATGTTACGAATGACGAGACCATTATGGAGTTGCGCTCTCGTTTGATGGATGAACATGGCGGCGTAGACGTTCTGGTGAACAATGCTGCTATGAATGATATGGTGGAGAGCCCCCTCTCAACTCTTGATGCCTCGCGATTTGAGAACTACCCGGTGAAATTGTTTAGAAGAGTGATGGATGTGAACGTTACCGGTGTGTTCTTGATGAGTCAGATCATCGGTTCCATGATGGCCGATGTCGGCAAAGGATCCATCATCAACATCGCATCCACCTATGGCGTTGTTGCACCTGATCAACGACTCTATCGCTCGCCCACAGGCGAACAGACGTTCTTTAAGAGTGCGGCTTACCCAACAAGTAAGGGGGCGGTGATCATGCTCACAAAATTCCTAGCCACGTATTGGGGTTGCTGTGGCGTGCGAGCTAACTGTCTTTCTCCTGGAGGTGTGGAGAATGGTCAGAGCGATCACTTCGTCCGTATGTACAGTGATCGCACCCCTCTTGGACGTATGGCAACCCCTGGAGATTACAAAGGGTCCTTAGTGTTTCTTGCAAGCGACGCATCACAGTATCTCACCGGGCAGAATCTCATCGTAGATGGCGGATGGACTGCGTGGTAAGACCGTTTCGACCAGCATCAGTATCACTATCAATCACGAATAGAAAGTATCGAAGATGAACAATCGCAGGCACTTCAGTAGTCGCACTGTTGGAACAGGGTCACCATGTTACATCATCGCCGAGATCGGCATCAATCATAACGGTTCACTTGAGGTTGCAAAGAAGATGATCGCCGGTGCGGTTGCGGCCGGTGCAGACTGCGTCAAATTCCAAAAGCGTACACCAGAGTTATGTGTACCCAAGGATCAGTGGCATTTGGAGCGCGATACGCCGTGGGGGAGAATGACCTATATCGACTATAGGCATAAGGTAGAATTCACGGCAGAAGACTATGGTGTGATCGATCGCTATTGCCGAGAGCATGGCATTGATTGGACTGTATCGTGTTGGGATGAAGAGGCCGTTGCGTTTATGGAAGCACACTTTGATGTGCCCTTCTACAAAGCAGCATCAGCCTCCCTCACGGATTTGTCGCTCCTTCGTGCGATGCAGTCCACCGGAAAGCCCCTTATCATCTCAACTGGTATGTCTACGATGGAAGAAATTGAACATGCTGTTACGTCGTTGGATCAAGAATCATTGCTCATAGCTCATGCAACATCCAGCTATCCATGCCCTCCGCACGAGTTGAATCTCCGGATGATCCAAACACTACAGGCGCGCTATCCGAACATCCCCATCGGCTACTCTGGTCACGAAGTTGGATTGGCTACATCGTATGCAGCCGTTGCCCTAGGCGCAACATTTGTTGAACGTCATATCACGCTTGACAGAGCGATGTGGGGATCAGATCAAGCGGCCAGTGTTGAGGTTGGTGGGCTTGGAAGACTCGTTCGCGATATACGAGATATTGAAGGGGCTTTGGGCGACGGAATCAAACGTGTCTACGACAGTGAGATCGGACCACGGGCGAAGCTTCGTAGAGTTGCTTCAATGGACGTTGCGGTCTGAACATGACGTTTGATGTTGCCTGGGTAACGCTTGTTATCACAATTGTGAGTGCTGTAGCGCTGATAGCGTTGGAGAGAATATCGCCCTATACAGAGGGGCAGCGAATCTTTCGTGCGGGATTCGTGAATGACTTCGTTTGGTATTCCCTCCTCCAGAGTTACGTGCTCGGTGTTGTCATCTTTGCTCTGATCGAGTGGATCGATGATTCGCTTCCAATTCATCGAATACATACGATACGAGCGTTGCCGGTGTGGGGGCAGGTGATACTGTTCCTGGTTGTTCATGATCTCTACATCTACTGGTTCCATCGGTGGCAGCACAACAATCCCTTCTTGTGGCGCATTCATGAGGCGCACCATTCAACAACGGACGTCGATTGGCTTAGTGGAAGTCGGTCTCATGCGCTTGAGATCTTGATCAATCAAACCATCGAGTTTCTCCCGATCATGCTGCTGGCTTCGCCCGAGGTAGCCGCGATCAAGGGATGTATCGATGCCGTGTGGGGAATGTACATTCATTCGAACATCAATGTGCGCAGCGGAAGGTTGCAACTGATCATCAATGGTCCGGAGATGCATCGATGGCATCACGCAACCGATGATGATGCGCATAACCGTAACTTCTCAACAAAGTTTGCCGTTTGGGACTGGATGTTTGGAACGGCACATCTTCCGCCGGACCGTAAACCAACAGGATTTGGGATCGGTGACGGATTCCCAGTGAACTATGTGAAGCAGCAAGCCTATGCTTTCCGAGCCTTCGATAGAGACCGGTCAGGAACATAGCTTCTCGGATGAGGAGCTACAGCCGGTTCATTTTGATCACGAGGCGGATCTCGATACCGTTATCGTCTCAGACATTCATCTGGGTTCGGAGGTTTCTCGGTCGAAGCGACTCATAGAGCTCCTCCGGATGTTACGTTTTCGACGTCTCATTCTTAACGGCGACGTATTCGATGATCTGAATTTCAAACGCCTCTCGCGCGATGATTGGAAATTCCTTTCGTTCATCAGAAAGACGTCCAACCCCCGGAAGGGAATCGATGTGGTGTGGGTGGTAGGCAATCACGACGGTGGTGTTGCCGAAATCCTTACCCATCTTCTTGGTGTTCCAGTCCACGAGGAGTACGTCTGGGAAGGGCACGGCCAACGATATCTCGCTATCCACGGTCACCAATTCGACAAGTGGATCACCGAGCATGTACTTGTAACAGCTATTGCATCATGGATCTATCTCGTGATCCAGAAACTCGATCCACACCACCGAGCGTCGCGGTGGGTCAAACGCACCAGTAAGGTTTGGCTTCGCCTCGGCGACAAAGTTGGGCATGATGCAGCCCTTCACGGGAAGAAAAAGCACCAGGCCAACGTTGTGTTCTGCGGTCACACCCACCACTCCGTGGATATCATGGTGGACGATGTACGGTATCTAAATTCCGGCTGCTGGACAGATAAACCGTCCCAATACATCACCATCGGGCTTGACGGGGAGATTGCCGTACGGGAGTGCCACTAGCAAAAAAGAAATTCTGAGACGATTTTGCAGGTAGCGTGTCATTTGGGTTGAACCGGTTAATTCACCCATTTCAACACAAATTCGCTCCTGTTCGATCATGTCAACTCTCACGTATCTCCTCCTCCTCCTAGCACTCTTGTCTGGCCTGTCAGGCTGCCAGCTGTGTGACGACCCCGTCTCCCCCTCGCCGGTAGGGGGCTCGCCTGAACTCTTCTACACCGAAATTCTTGAAAGATCCGATAGCGGTACTGCTTCAAGGATCTTCCGTGCCCGTGCTGATGGAACCCAACAGCGAGTGTTCCAAACCACTAGCGGCTATATCACAAACACCGGACGTCTGTTTAGTACTCCCCGAAATGGGAAGATCGTCTTTGTGGCAGACCCGCATTCTTCCGACAGCGGTATTTCCGTTGTTGACCTCGTAGTTGCAAATGTGGACGGAACAAATGCCCGAGTCCTCGCTGATGACGTGCCTTTTGGAGATGTCCTATATGCGGCAATCTCGCCAGACGGGGCCTGGGTGGCGGTAAGTGATGATCGCCAGCAGAGAACGGCAGACCTCGTGGTCTATAATGTAGGAACGGCGTCCAAACGTGTGATCGCCACAGATCTACAGAATGAGTCTCCTGTCACATTCTCTCCAGACAGTAAGCGACTCTTCTTCTACACGAACACCAACGAAATCATAAGCATTGGTGCTGATGGTTCCGATCGTCAGGTCATCGTAACAGATGCCTATAGCAACAACGACTATTCTTCGCATCTCGACATTTCACCCGACGGAACTTCTCTCGTCTACATGAGGCCCGCATCCGAGCGAACTCTTGCACATCTTGCTATCCATGATTTGGCAACGGGTACAACACGTGCACTTGGAGGCGGAGAAGGCGTGATAGGGGGCTATCCGGTTTGGTCTCCAAATGGAGATAAAATCGCTTACATCGGCATTGCGGAACTACCTAATGGAGAATTCTCCACAGCACTCGCCATTCATTCGGTCGGTAGTGATTCTGTGCGCACTCTCACGTCTGCCCAACGCGGAGAATGGCCACTGTTGCCGCAATGGTCGCCAAAGGGCGACATGCTCAGCGCCATGGTAACCATCGGGTCAAGTGCCGATGATGGAACCTATACGGTCCGCGTGTTTGATGTTGCAACGGGCGCCAGCCGTTTGCTCGGCACGAATGTTGGACTAGCGTACTGGGTGAGGTAACACCATGGATAGTCTTGTCGTTTTCTTCATGCTCATGGCTGGTGTTGGCAATAGTCAACTAGCCAATCTCGACAATAACAACTGGGCTGATGTCGATCGTTCAAGCCCGATACGCTCCTACAACGTTCGAGCTGGACTGGAGATCCCCCTGTCGACGACGATCTCGCTGCGACCCGAATTCTCGTATTCGAACGGCGGTGGTCTACTGGTCGAAGATATCTCCCAATCGTATGTTCGCCACGAAACATACAGCCTGCAGGAGTTGCGCGTGCCCCTCTTGCTCCAAGTTGGGACATCATCAAGAAATGCGACACGTGCATTCATGGCAATAGGGGGCTATGCAGGGTTTACCTTCGATGCCCGAATGCGCGAGCAGCTTGTTGCAACCTCAACGGGCGTCGTAATACAAGAGACTCCGTGGAGTGCTGTTGACGGCCTCATACCGGTGAATGCTGGAGCAGTTCTCGAAGTCGGCATCCGAACAAGAGTCATCGGGCTCAATGTAGGAGCGGATGTACGTCTGAGTCACGGACTGACGTCAATCGGGAGCGGTTCAACTTACGTAGTGCAACGCGATCTCACGTTCTCTCTTGGAATTGGAATTCCTTGATTTGTATGGACGCAACGGACACAGAACTGTATGATGAACTTCGAAAGGGCTCTGCAGATGCTTCCAAGGCATTTGCAGAGCTCTATCGTCGACATCATCACTGGACCTATGCGTATTGCCTGAAGGTCATCGGTAGAGAGGATGATGCAAAAGATGTTTTCCAGGAGACATTCATCCGTTTCTACCGGTCTGCACCCGACTCTACAAGCCCCGTTACGAATGTCCCCGGTTTGATCATGCGGATTGCGCGCAACCTCTGTTTGAATCTGCGCAGAGACACCAAAGAAACGATAGAGCTCGATGACATGCATCTTGTTGTGGACGTTCATCACCAGTATGAAAAGGACGAGCTCCTTGATCTCATCGGAACAGCGTTGAATTGTCTTGAAGCGGACTACAGAGAAGCATTCGTGCTCCGCTTGTATCACGATATGTCGTACGAGGAGATAGCTGATTTGACAGGTCAATCTATCCCAGCTGCCAAGAACAAGGTGTGGCGCGCAAAGGAACGTGTGAAACAACTGCTCGCACCGGTTCTCGCCGAATTTGAGAGACTCTGAGAATCACCGCAATGACCACCGATCGTACCATACACGACTATATAGACGGTTCACTTTCCAGTGAAGAGCAGGCCGTTCTCTTTAGCGAACTCGCATCTCGAGAAGACCTGCGTCATGAGCTGTCGTCTCAGCTACAGCTCCATTATGCTGTTCGTAAGGACCACGGCGCAATCGTTGTGCCTCATGATTCAACAACAGCCATCTTTGAACAACTGGGCATCCCGATGCCTGATGTTGCAGGACCGGCTGTAGCGGCTCAGTCCAGTGCTGGGTTCGATCGTCGAGGTGCCGTTCTCCTCTTGGCAGTTCCGCTCCTTTTCTTTGCTACCATCGCACTTCAGCATAATGCTACTTTAGCGCTGTGGCGCACCACTACATTGTCCAAGCGTTCAGGTGGTTCGATAGAACAAAACGTTCAGCCAAGTCCTATGACAGTCACAAGCGATGCACAGGAGCCGAAACCTGCTCCTGAGTCAACCTTCGTGCAACATCTGGAGGTCATTCCCGCGCAGTCTTTACTCTTGGATTCGATCAACCTAGCACGTTACGCGCTGATCGGTCCAAATGATGAGTTGCCGGCTGCTATGTTGCCGTCACCGCAGCATGACGTGAAGCGTGATCAGTCTGGCAGGATTGACGCGTCCATCCGGTCCATGGCAGGTGCTATATCGAACCCCAACCCAGAACTCGCAGTGCCCAATACCATGGTACCGTATGCCATTGGCGTTCACTATCGTTTCGATGATGAGCATGCAATTGGTGTAGATGGTGGGTATGAAGCGTTCCCCCAGGAATATTCTCGCACACAAAACGGTCAAACAGACGTGTACCGCCAAGCCCCTTCCCTATGGTGGGTGGGAGCTACCTATCGGTATTCGGCAACAGGTCTGAGGATTGCAGATGCGATAACGCCAATTGTAAGTGGAACGATTGCTTACACCACAGTTGGGCCGCTTATCCGTTCAACAATTGGCGTTCTAGTTACGCCGGAGAGTCGACTCTCGATTCTCCTAGGAATAGAAGGCACGGCATTGTTCTATCCGATACAGTCTCAGTTTTATTCAACCCGAACACTACAGCTTACCTATGGTATCTCCTATCGGTTCTAGTTTCTTGAAGGCAGGCAGTGTTGCGTTGATCGTTGTAATCATCCAAGCATGCACATGCTCAAATGATATCACAACACCTCGAGAGGTGGACCCAACAACCACAGCCTCCATCCGTTGTATTTCCGCCTCCCCTGATGCCCCATCGATCTCGGTGATGCAGAATGATCGCCCACTCATTCAAAGCATTTCCCAAACGGATACGATGGCACCATATGCAGTGCTCCCAAGTGGGATCCGCAATATTCGATGTCTTGGTAATCAAGGTGCAGTGGCATACTTGAGTACGAATATTGATTTCGGAGTTGACAAGAGATATTCATTAGTCCTGTTTGACAAGGCCGATCGCATGCGAAGTGTGGTGATGTATGATCTTGTTCCCGTTGCAGTTTACGGTATGGTACATGTCCGACTCGTCCACGTAGCTGATTCGACCGGCTCGATGACACTTTCGGCAGACGGCCAGTCTGTAGGTATGGCGGTTTCATATCCAACGGCAGGGGAGTTTCTGCCCATTCCTGCCGGTGCGGAACTCTCACTACTTCTACAAAGCGACAGTTCAGCTCACGTTCCGATAAACGTTGATGTAGGGACTCCGGGCACAGCCTATACAGTTGTTGTTGACCGCAATTCTTCTGCCACAAGGGTACGGTGTTTTAGGGACCGCTGACTTCCGTCATGTAACCCATGGAGGAGCACTGCGTACATTGCGCCTGCCATGCATGAGGATCACGCCCAACGCCCTGTAATCTTTAACGCCCAGCATATAGGAAAGACCTATACCATGGGCGAAGTAGAGGTTGTTGCCTTACACGACGTATCCCTGTCGATTAAGAGCGGCGAACTGTTGGTTATTCTCGGTGCATCCGGAAGTGGCAAGTCTACTCTCCTGAATATACTTGGCGGATTAGATGTTCCGACCACGGGAACGGTTTCGTACCGTGGTAAGGATTTGACAAATGCCGACGACAAGACACTCACCTTGTTCCGCCGAAAGGCTGTTGGATTTGTTTTCCAATTCTACAACATCATTCCCAGCCTAACGGCACTTGAAAATGTCAAACTTGTAACAGATATCGCTGATGACCCCATGGACCCGCGCGAAGCACTGGAGCTTGTCGGTCTTGGTGATCGCACGAGTCACTTTCCGGCTCAGATGTCAGGGGGCGAACAACAACGTGTCGCTATCGCTCGCGCCGTTGCCAAACGTCCGGACGTTCTGCTTTGTGACGAGCCAACTGGCGCACTGGACTTCTCAACAGGTATCCTTGTCCTTGATGTGATAGAAAAAGTTCACCGTGAACTCGACGCCACGGTTGCGCTAATCACCCACAATGCCGGTATCGCAGACATGGCAGACAGAGTGATCAAAATGCGAAGTGGTGAGATCGTGGAGGAACTGCGTCCTGTAGTGCGGAAAATGCCAAGCGACCTTTCTTGGTGATGTGATGCAAGCACTCTCGATGAAATTGATTCGCGAGATTGGCCACATGCGTGGTCAGTTGCTTGCCATCGTCATCGTTATCGGATCCGGCATTGCAAATTTCGTTGCGTTCCGAAGTGTTGAAGCCTCGCTCGTGCTTACACAGCGAGCCTATTATGAGGAATCACAGTTCGCAGATGTCTTCATTTCAGCACGTCGTGTGCCCGAGAGTGTTCGGGATCGAATACAGTCCATCCCCGGTGTAGCTCATGTAGAGACCCGAGTGGTAACAGACGTTATGCTGGACATTCCCGGATTGAACGAACCGGCTAGTGGACTTATCTCCAGTATTCCGGATCATGGGCAGCCCCTTCTCAATAGATTGAATGTACGAAGTGGCAGGTGGATTCGCGCAGGTGCTGATGATGAGGTGATCGTCTCTTCGGCCTTTGCTGAGGCCAATGATCTCCAACCAGGAGACAGATTCAGCGCTGTGATTAACGGTAGGTGGAGACCGCTCATTGTTGTTGGAGTTGCGCTATCCTCCGAATACGTGCTTGAGATTCGTCCCGGGACGTTTATGATCGACAATAAGCGCTATGGGATTATGTGGATGGGGCGCAATGCTCTGGCTGCCGCCTACGATATGAAGGGGGCGTTCAATAGTGCGCTTGTGAGACTAGAGCCCGGTGCCAGTGAACGTACGGTGATCGAAGAACTGGATGTTATACTCAAACAATATGGATCGTTGGGAGCTATTGGTAGAGAAGACCAAATGTCGCATAGATTCCTTACTGATGAAATTGCCGGACTTCGAATCCAAGCACTGATCGTACCATCGATATTTCTTGGTGTTGCAATCTTCCTTCTCAACATCGCACTACTCCGACTTGTTAGCACACAACGGATGTATATCGCTATTCTTAAGGCCTTTGGTTATGGTAACACTCGGATTGCCCTTCATTACATTGGTTTTGGAATGTTCTCCGTGGCAGGTGGAACGGTCCTTGGTCTCATTGGAGGGTATTATATCGGGGATTGGCTCGTGCAACTCTACACCCGATTCTATCGATTCCCAATGTTACGGTTCGATATGCCCGAAGGTGTGATCCTTGGTGCGGTTGGACTCAGTGCTTTGGCTGCTGTGCTCGGTGCTGTATCTGCAGTTCGCACCGCATTGAAACTCCCACCGGCAGAGGCAATGCGGCCCGAAGCACCAAGGAACTACC
>CALMZQ010000076.1 GCA_937870915.1 uncultured Ignavibacteria bacterium | reverse complement strand
GTGGGTTACAATACCGACCCCATAGCCGATATCGCACTGTTTGATTGGCTCGGAATGTTGCTCTTTTCAAGCGATGATGTAGCTCGATTTTTTGCGAAGGATCTGAACATGACAGATTGGTCGCAGCTCCCCATGATCACCTTCCCGCACGGCCAGCTCGGCAACAACGGCCTGTACTATTCACTCAAATGGAACATCCCCGGTTCGGACCAATGGAGCGCCTGGTACTACATGGGAATGGCCAATATGGCAGGAGCTTCCTATAAGTACAATAGTGAGCACAGCATCACTGTAGGAGCCGGAGCACGCGGAAAATACCTCTACGAGATAGACCCGCGCGTCCGTCTGCTCACATTAGAGCTTGTACCAACCGGCGGCATCTTCTGGGACCGAAACAACTCCCTCCTTGCTTCCATAACAGCGAGTGGTCAAGAAGACCAGACGGTAATCCTCAATATCTACCCGGGCGTCCTGAACATCTCCGACGATATCTCGCCTGCCATCTGGGCTGCCTGGGGCTCCAACGGCACCTACGGCATTGGTGTAGCAATCAGAGCAGGGATAGGGGTGGGGTGGAGGAATCAGTAGGTACGGGGTTACGGAGATACAGAGTTACGGAGATACGGAGATACAGAGTTACAGAGTTACGGGGTTACGAGGGCTGACCTTCAAAAGTTGAAGCCAACATTGAGTCCCGGCTCACCGTAGATGAACTTGGACCATTTATCATCGAGCTGACGGAAGCCGTCGGGGAGTTCCGTGTGATATGCACGGTGTGTGATACATATCGACGGTTGAATGAACAGTAGATCGTCGAAGAGCTTGAAGTGATAGCCGATGCGGTATGAGTTGAACATCTGAAACCCGTCGCTGATCTTCTCGCCGTTGTCGTTGACAAACACCTGGTACGTTGGCATCACATTGAGATCGGCAAAGAGTCCTTCCCACAGGAATCGTGTGTAGGAGACCGAGATTCCGTACTCACGTATATACCCTGGAAACTTCTCTTCAGCTTTCTTGTAAGCGCTATTGAAGAACGGGTGAATGCCATTGGGCCAGGCATACTTCCATGTTTTTACGGCCAGAGTAAGAACGTCCTTTCCTGAGAGACGATAGCCGAGGTTCAGTTGGACGAAGTTGGGAGGGTTCTCTGTATCAAGATTACCCAGGAACACGAACAACGACGTCCCAACGAACCAACGTTTGTACGTGCTGTCTGTGTCATCGTATTGTGCCTTGAGCTGGCATCCGCAAGCCAATAGGATGGCAAGAGCGATCAAAAGTGCTATAACTCGCATGTCTTTGCTGTAGTGGTAAATGATACTGCAAAGCTAGACCCGGAGAGTGCGGCGAGTCGTTCACTTAGGTTAAGAAATGCGCCCTAACTCTTCTTCTCGAGGATCCTCGACCGTAGTCTGCTAAGCGACTGAGGTGTAATGCCGAGAAAGCTTGCTAGCTGGTGCTGCGGAACACGCTGAACGAGATCCGG
>CALMZQ010000075.1 GCA_937870915.1 uncultured Ignavibacteria bacterium | reverse complement strand
AAACTGAACATTAACACTGGAGATTTTCGCACCGATTGGCTTCACATAAACTCAGTCCGCTACAGTCCGGAACGCGATGAGATCTTAGTGAGTGTGCACAACCTTGATGAGATATTCATCATCTCACGAGCATCCGGCAAGATCGTGTATCGATGGGGCAACCCGGCTAACTATAGAAGCGGCACGGCTTCTGATCACCAACTGTATGGCCAGCACGACGCACGATGGACGGATTCGTCGGGCTCACACATTACGATCTTCAATAATGGGATCGGCAGGACAGCCTCGTTATTAACTGACTATTCAACGGTTGACGAGATCAAGGTCCCTCGTTCGAATGATGGTACATATGAGAGAACTTCGGATGGGGCATATGGTCCCGACACTACAACGTGGACATATCCGCGAGAACCTGACTCGAGTTTTTTTGCCATCAATATCGGTGGCGCTGCACTGCTTCCGAATGGCAATTACCTAGCGTGTTTGGGACCAGATGGAATTTTTTCCGAGATCACACAAGACGGCATAGAAGTCTGGAGATATGTGAATCCGGTAGGCGATACCGGCGCAGTTCGCCAAGGTGTTACACCTCGCAACAATCTCGTGTTTAAAGTTCTGCGGTATGGCCTAGATCACCCGGCCCTGGTCGGACGAGATCTTACCCCGATGGGCCGTCTTGAGGACGGTCCACTTGTAGGAGTCAGCGAATCAGTACAGCCAGATTTTTCACACATCGAGCTCGACATTCTTGCTCGCAGGGTGAAGATCATCATCAGTCAAACTTCTCACGTTACGCTCAATGCCTATGATCTCACCGGTAGGTGGCTTGGCACTGTTGTTCATGATCAACTCGTACCGGGTATTCATATACGGTCGGTCCCCTTTGGCACCTACCTCATTCGATAGGACGTTGATTCCATGAAGATTGCCATCCTCATCGTTCTAACTATCGGTACACTGAATGCACAGCAGACGGTGGGAGTGTTTACTCACGACGCATCACGGTCGTACAACGGCTACACACTTTTTGCCCCGGTCGCAACAAAGATCACCTACCTCATCGATAATGACGGTCAGGTAGTGAAGTCGTGGCCAAGCCAATACAACCCTGGTCAAGCGGTGATGCTCCTCAACGATGGAACCCTCCTACGTACAGGCATGCCTATGATACAGGCAATGGGTGGGGGTGGTGCCGGCGGCATCGTTGAGAAGATCGCTTGGGATGGGAGTATACTATGGAGATTTGAACATTACGGTTCTACATTCAGATCGCATCACGATGTAGAGATAATGCCAAACGGCAACATCCTGCTTCTCGTTTGGGAGAGTCATACACGTGAGGAGGCACTTGCCCAGGGTAGAAGCGCTACACGTTTGGCAGACAATACTCTTTGGTCTGAGCGCATCATTGAAGTGCAACAGACAGGTCCAACCACAGGACAGGTTGTATGGTCCTGGTCCTCGTGGGACCACATGATCCAAGACTTCGACCCAGCACGAGCCAATTACGGCGTTGTGCGTGAGCATCCCGAACGAATTGACATCAACGTGGGTGGCAATCGTTCCGACTGGCTACACATGAATTCCGTTCGGTACAACGCAATGCGTGATGAAGTACTCGTAAGTGTCCACAACCTACATGAGATCTGGGTCATTTCGCGGACAACCGGAGACATTGTTTATCGTTGGGGCAATCCTGCCAACTATCAAAGCGGCACGAGAGCTGATCAGCGCCTATTTGGGCAGCATGATGCACGATGGCTTAATGATTCCGCTACCCGCATCTCTATTTTTAATAATGGTCAGGGCAGATCAGCAACTCAACCACGCGACTATTCAACGATAGAAGAGATCGTTCCGCCAATTGATGCAGGAGGGTCGTATCAAAAACAAGAGGCTGACGCATACGGTCCCATAGATGCCGTATGGCGCTATCCAAAGGTTGGAACGTCCTCATTCTTTGCTACCAACATCAGCGGCGCAACGAGGCTGCCCAACGGCAACACCTTGGCGTGCCTCGGGCCTCAAGGCATATTGACGGAGGTAACAGAGAGCGGCACCGAAGTATGGAGATACGTGAGTCCGGTTGGTCAAAGTGGTCCTGTACAACAAGGAACCGTTCCTCGGAATCCAATGATCTTCAAAGTCTACCGATATGGCCCTGATCATCCTGGATTGCAGGGGAAGCCCCTTACAAAACAAGGCAGACTCGAAGACGGACCACTCGAAGTTGACGAATCACCTTCCTTAGAACCAGCATTACAACTGAACATCCTCTCCGGTGAGGTACAAATAAGAGTTCTTGCAACAGACTACGTTCGTATTGGAGCCTTTGATCTATTGGGTCGCTTTCTTGGAATGGTAGTGGATGAAGGGCTTACACCCGGAATCTATGTTCGATCCGCACCGCGCGGAACATTCCTTCTGGTTCGATTGTAACCTTTCTCGGATGACGTTCTCGGTTGGGTCGGTGCAGCACCTCACCACAACCAACTACTTGGAGTTCATCTCTATGCGATCTTTACTCATTGCACTCTTCCTGCTCGTAGGAGCAAGTGCACATGCACAATTCATGATCTCGGCAATTCCGCAACGGGTTCGTATGGATCCGGTTGCGATTGGCACTCAGGATAGTGCGCTCATCGTGCTAACAAACGTTACTCTGCTTTTGGCCAGCAATATTCAGTATGAGTTTGATGGACCTGATGCGTCAAACTTTGCAGTCAACGCAGTCACGTCGGAACTCGCCGCGGGTTCATCCAGCACCCTCCTCATTTCGTTTACATGCATGCGTGCGGGAGAACACGAGGCACGACTGCTGCTTCGAGGCTTTATCGGTAGCGATACTATTCGCAGCATACTTGGCTTTGTGTATCTAGAGGCAAACGGCGATGCATCTACAGCCGGCATCTCGCCGTTCTATCAAGCCATCACCTTCGGCGGTGTTGCTCTTGGGCAGAATGCCACGCGGACCTTTACACTCTCTAACACAAGTGATACCGACATCACTGTTGGCCTGAAGTCCACCTCTGATAATGGACTCACGTTTGAAGACTACAAGAGTATCTATTTCAGCATCGAGGATGAAGGGGGCGAGACAATGCCGCGCCTCATCACCATCGGAGCCGGGCAAACCATTTCGATCAATGCAGTCTTCACACCTACGTCACTTGAGAATGTAACGGACTCGATCTACCTCATGTGGGGTGGCAGAATGACACATGTGGCTTTGTTTGGCTACGGTGAAGTGACGCCAATCCTCACCGTGACATGGGCTCGTTCATTCTCAGACACTACGTCAATCGGCAGTGAGCCGGGTGATTTTGTAGCAGACAGCATTGGCAAAACGGACGTGTGGATCGCGCGCGTACACAACAACAGTGCGTCGCCACAGATGATCAGCCTTGCACAGTCTGTTATTGCTATGCCATCACCATTTACGATTCCTGTCAATGTTGCACCAATCACAGTTGCAGCCGGTGGCACTGCTGATATTGATGTGATCTACACAGGACATGGCCCTACTCCGTTCATTGACACGTTAATCTTCCTTGATGAATTCTACACGCCGTTTGCAGGTGCACAGCTCGTGGGCTATGTACGGGCACGCCCAAGTGTACGTGTTTGGGTGGGTAACATCAGTGGTAAACCCGGAGAAACAGACAGTCTTGAGATCACGATTGCTTCGCCCCTTCCAATGGAGGCAGTACGTGCTCAGTTAACACTAGCATTCAATGCATCCGTCCTAGTTCCACAGTTTCCAGTTTCTTACGACGAAACATCCGACGGTACACGCACAGTTGTTACAACGGTAGATGTATCCGGTCACGCAGCAGGTAGTCTATTAGCAGCACTGCCATTCACGATCGCCCTTGGCGACCAAACAATTTCGGAGGTTACTCTTCCGTCCGTTCAGTGGCTTAGCAGCACTGGGGCCGTGCTTCCGATCTCTACGGAATCAGGAGATGGCACAACAACGGTTGAAGATGAGCGCAATGTGAATGCGAACGGAGGCTCCATCATCGTAAAGCTCTCACCATCTCCGGCCATCACGACACTTAATGTTGAATTTTCGGGAGTTGATGGAGACGTAGATGTTGATCTGTACGACCTTACAGGTGTCCATCTGATGTCTGTACCGGCTTCTTCTTCAAATGGACTCGGAAATTGTCAGTTGAATGTTGCTTCGCTTGCAAGAGGAATCTACGCCATTCGTGTGAGCGATAGCACACATAGTATGGTACGCCGCATCATCATCGAATGAGGATATGACCGTAAGAGGCCTTCTTGTTTTAGTCCTTGCGTTGTGCTTTGTTGATTCCACTCGTGCCCAGCTCTCATTTACGGTGTCACCAACCGTAGGCGTCACAAGTACATCCGCATCATTTCGTCAGCTCGGCCAGCTTGTGCTTCCAGCACAAGCGGCCGGGCTTTCGTCGTCTGCAGGCTGGAGTGCGGGTGCATCGATTGGTATCAAGCTACCGGTTGCACCATGGATGTCTCTACTTCCGCACATCGGACTTTCCTATGCCACCTATGGCTTCACTGCCAACGAGCCAACTACGTTTGTGATCGACGGATCTCCCGTAGCTGGCCGCATCGATCACGTTTATCAACTAACTAGCGTTCCATTGGATCTTGGTGCTGATGTGTATCTCCGATTGTTCGACCGGCTATGGCTCTCTGCCGGGGCTGACTACTCCGTCCCTCTATCTCTCTACGGAACACAGGATCAAACCATTGCTGAGCCGAGCAACGTAACGTTCATCGACGGATCATCAAGAATTCGTACGGCAGACAGCGCTATCCCTGGATCGCGGCCAGCCCCCTATCTCTCAGTTGGGGTGATGTTTCCGATTTCTTATGACTACCTTGATATCGATCTGGAGGTACGCTATCGTACGCCACTGTCATCAATCGTGAACTCTGCAGAAATTCTACCAAGCTCGGTTCTTGCTCGCCTCACAATTGCCTTCCCCCTAGGTGGCGACGCTGAACGCTCGCCAAATCTTGCTGAGATGCTACCTCTTCCCGAGTACAGCTACAAAACGTTGACGCGAACGCAGCCGCGTCTTGATACAATTCTTCCAATGCCCCCTGTTCCTGATGTCTTCGCAACATGCACGATTGGCTTTCGGTCGATAGATGGCGCTGTGGTGCGCACGGGCTCTGTATCTCTCACGCACGAGCTCGCATTGGTAACGGAACAACATGGAGGGGGCTTGGCACAACGCCGGCTAGATACCGTTACGGTTGCCGACCCGCCGGCGATGGTCATATCACCAACAGTTCACTCCGATGATGAGATTGCATCGTGGGCCGTGACGATTGGATTGCGAGATACTCTCATTACAATTAGTCGTGGAGAGGGCAACGTTCCGGCTTCGATCGTATGGGAGTGCTCGTCACTTCCTTCGTCTGTACTCTCACAGCTGTTGAGAGATAGCGCACACGTTTCTGTGTCTGCCCTTGGCCGAAGGGGCGGAATTGCCCGATCTGCGCCTGTAACGGTTCATATGAGATCGGAGCCAATTGTTCGACTCATTGATACAACACAATACATCGCATCTCTTACCGGCTTCGAGCCCAACCAAACTCTCTTGCCCGCGTGGTGCTCAAATACTATCAACGATCTCTTGTCGCGAACAACACGATCATCGCGGATCTTCGTCACCGGAAAGGCCGATGGTGTTGGCGAACGTGATGCTAACGAGAGGATAGCCCGAGAGCGAGCGCTTTCTGCTTCAGCCGCGCTTGCTCCGCGAAGGTGCGTGATACAGCTTGCACAACTTCCGGGTGCAGACGCCAATGAAGCTGTGCGTGGTAGAGACCGCGGCGTTCAGATCACCGTGCGGCAGATCCCACCAAGTCGTTGAGTTCCTTTTCGCAGCGAGTAGCGGCCGCAACATCACCGAGACGAACCGCCCATCGATGTGCGGCACGCAATGAGGCAACCGCCTCATTCGTATCTGCGAGAGCTAGGTTGATGTGAAACAGATCACGATACTGACGGTACGCGTCGCCACCAGTTGCGTGTTTCGCAACAACTGTGCGTCGCTCACGCTCCTGCTGCAACTCGCGATCATCCCGAACGAAATTCATCTCACCCAACGCGGTAACTGGTGACCGCTCCGATCTCAGCTCGCGAGCAGTATTATGAGTTTGTGGTTCTATAGAAGGAGCTTCACGAAGAGGCCGTGTGATGGACGTTGGCGCAACAGGAGGCAATGTATCCTTTGTATCTCCGGACCACTGCGATACGGCAAGCCATAGCAGACCACCTCCAACTGTTACACCGAGACCCGACCATAACGAGCGGGCGAACAAAAGATGTTGAGAAATGGAGTGCTGTACAGATGAGTGGACATTCTTCAATAGCTCCACATCTGATGCTCGTGGAGGGAGAACACACTGCTTGAGTAGAGGCGACATGGTGTGCATTCGCTGCATGTCGCTAACGAGCGTTCGATCATTATGCTCCAGCACGTATGCTTCTACCTCCGAAGCATCAATCGGGCCATCGTCGAGCATGTCCATGAGAAGTGATTCAATCGCTTCCATCATAGATCCTTGAAATGCGGATGTAGGACCAACGCCAATCTGCGCCTAGCACGAAAGAGACGCACCTTTGTTAGTGTTAGCGAGATCCCCAACATGGCGGAAATGTCATTGTAGGAGAGATCATCGAAGTACCGTAGTCGGATGATCACACGATCATCATCAGGCAATGAATCCACGGCTTTCCGAACAACTTCTACGTCAATAGGCGACATCGATACATCATCTGCCCGGATCGCGTCTGGGTCGATAAGGGGCATACTACGCGTATCCACACGCTTTTGCCGCAAACATGCATTGCGCGCAATGGCAAATATCCACGCATCAAGATTCTCGCCCCTGAAGGACGATCGAGCGGTGTAGACATTCGTAAACACCTGCTGAACAATATCAGCGGCCTTTCCATCATCGCGCAGCACCGTTCGAGCATATGCCAGAACTTTTGAAGCATAGGCTTCATACAAACGATCGAATGCGGCGTGGTCACCACGTCGCATTCGATCGAATAGTTCTTCTGTAGATGATGCTAAGGCGTCCATTTTGCCCAACCGAGTCCTTGAGGAGCGAAAGGTTACGGAAGGATATACCACCACCGCATTATTTCTTCACGAGATCGTGCATTTCGATAACGGTTGACTTCGTTGCAGCATCGTAACGCACACTGTATTTACCCGGATAGGAGATTCCCGTACGCTGCCATTGTTGAGGTTGTTTCACGGAGGCTGTGAAGTTCGGCTTTGTTTTGAGGAATTCAAGCGTGATCATCGGCTCAAGAAAGGCCAGCGTACCCTTCGTAAAACCATAAATAAAGGTCTTATCGAAGTGATGTCCATGGAGTTCATTAGCCGTTGTGTCGATGTAGTGAACACCCATCCGTGGGATGCTAAAGTTGTCAAACGTCTTATAGTCCTTTGGAATGTATTTAGCGTCTACAGGTACCAAGTCCGGGCCAAGTGCAATAGAGTCGCGCTGTGATGGGCTTACATAGTAGAAATGGACGTCGTAGTGTTCATGATCGTAGATGCCTTCCGGTTCATGGCCATCCGGATTGTAGTCCAGCGACACATGATCGATTCCTGTTGCAGCTGCCTCGGCAGGCATAGGAAGTGTGTATTCGTATCCCGGCGCATCTTGTGGGAGGTTCGAAAGAGCCCCGTCAGTGAGTCGCACGCCGTATGCAGTTGGCTTTCCTGCCGCATCGAGTTGCACATAGGGTGTGGCTGTGCCACCACCAACGGTTACCGCTGCACCGTTAACAACCTTCCCGGATGGTGTAGCCGGCGAAGCCGGATCGTTTTCGCAGGCCGTAGTTAGAAGCCCGATCGACAAGGCCAAGATGGCCGGCGTGAAAAGTGAACGCATTGAATAATACTCCTTGATGAGAATTGTTGTTTTGAGAATGTGCGTGATTGTTTGAGGATTACTTCGCCGAGGCCATGTGAACATCGAAGTCAAAGAATGGACCCACTGGATCCTCTCCCGGTGGAAGAGCAACGTGCGCTTGCACACCTTTGGGTCCGAGAAACTTCACGTAGGCATAAACAGCTCCGAGGTCATCATTTGTCATGTTATGGAGTGACCACCATGGCATTGGAGGGAGCCCCTTTGCCGTCTTTGCGAATGAAATCCATTCCTTTTCGGAAAGGGAATTGATGAGTAGGCGGAGGTTGATCGGATACGATGTTCCCCAAGGGCCCTTGAAACCCACAACACTTCCTTGTAGCCATTCCGATTCCGGCACCTGACCGCCAGTTTGTGCGAATCCATCTGTATGGCAGTCATTGCAACCGGCCACTTCAATGAGATAGCGCCCTCGGTCAACCTTGGTCATTTCTTTCTTCGGAAGGTCGCTGCGCTTTGGTGTTGTACCGGCGTTTGCATTCCATCCTAGCAGTACTGTTGCGGTAAGCCCCGTTACAAGTAGGAGGGCAAATAGTTTGCTCATGATCGTTGTTCCCAATGGTGATGTCTGTGATTGATGGTGCCAGAACGGGTACAGTGCTACGAGGTTGGAACACATTTCAACCAATTCTGCGATGTCATTCGTATTGCGGGAATGTCACGTTTTCCTGTTGTCAGAGCACGTATGGTCATATCCACACTACATGAAGGGGGCAGATATGACCCAGGAAGAGATCGATGACATGGAGCGATACATGGACCGGTTTGCGTCGCTTCGCGATTCCGAACGCGCCTGGCTTGATGATGAACACGAGCTGGAGATGATGATCGAGACAGCGGAAGCAGCCCGTGATGACATTGCGCTTAACATCCTTCGGGCCCGGCTTCGCACCATGCGGCTTGTGCATGAGCATTGCATACGGCACGACATTCATCACCTTCGCGGAACCCATCCGTAACGCATGATGTCCATAGCGGGTTTACGTTTTATTGGGTATCGATCCTACACGTACGGAAAAGAACATGTTCAGAACCATCACGTTCATAGTCATTACAGCTGCGTTCCTCATTTCTTGTGCAGACGATCCGAATGGTCCGTATCACCCGCGCAATGGTGATGACAACCGTCCCGATACCACAGATACAACGGGAGGAGATGACACAACCGACCCCGGGCCGGTGGACACTACCGTCTGCTTTACCCGCGATGTGCTACCCATCCTCGTATCGAACTGCACCATGGCTGAATGTCATGATGCCGACAGACCTGAAGAGGAGATCAACCTAACCTCGTACACTTCGATCATGAACGGCCGCAAAACCATCGTCAAGGCCGGGAATCCTTCTGATTCAAAGCTCTATGAATCCCTTGTGGACGGAGATTCCGAAGAACGTATGCCCCCTCCCCCTCGCTCATTAACCCAGGCCCAGATTGATGTGATTGCCCGGTGGATTCGGGAAGGGGCTCGCAATCGCGACTGTTCTGCCGACTCCGTGGCCTGTGATACAACCAATGTTCTCTACACAAGTCAGGTTGCGCCGATCATAACGCTACACTGTACCGGCTGTCACGGCGGGAATGCTCCCGAAGCCGGGATAGATTTAACGCAACGATCCACAGTTGAGACGTATGCTCGCAACGGAATGCTTGTAGGAACAATTTCTCATTCATCCGGTTTTATCAACATGCCTCCATCCGGCCCACGGGTCAATGACTGCACCATTGGCACGATCAAGGCCTGGATCAGTCAGGGTCTACGCTAGCCAGAATCGCGCTAACACCTGATTTTCCATGAACTTCCGTTCACGGACAATGCGTTTCTGAGTTTGGCGTCCTCATAGGCATGGTCGTATATTTGCGGTTTGTGGTTCACCACAGCAAGCCCAATAACGGAAGGTAGAGCATGATCGGTGCGGTCCGCACATACCGTGGCAGGACGTGGTTAATGACCATGTCTCTCATCTGCATGGTGATGGTGGCTCCGATCGTCTCCACAACCTCCCCCTCAAGCAACCCTCCCCTAGCATCCGCCATCCCGGATTCGGCCAGACAACGGCCCGTCTTTCCTGACGAGTTCAGCGACCTAGATGAAGAATCGTCAACCGCAGGCGAATGGGACCCGGAGATCACGGCAAATCTCGAACGCGCCCGCAGACGATATCTCAAGGCGCTTTCTCTCGTTGAACAGAAAGACACAATCCTTGCCGCAGAACAGTTTGAGGCAGCAATAGCCCAGCTGAATAACCTTGCCTCTTATCCCAAGATCGAGGAGAATGTGGACTTCACGGACCTTGTGCAGGCCGTGATTGAAGACTATGAAGCCTATGTTCAGAACATTGACAATCTCGACGAGAACTCCTCGGTGTTCATTCTTCGTGATCGATTGTTCGAGGAGATCGACGCACAACGCCCAACAGTTGAAACGATCACGGTTCCAAAGCCTGAACCCCCAACAAGCATTCCGGAAACAACCATTCCTTTGACCTATAACGAGGCTGTTCAGAAGAACATCGACTTCTTTACGGCCAGGCCGCTCGGGAAGAAGTTCATGCGGATTTCTCTTGAACGCACGGGCAGATGGAATGAAATGATCCATCGCATTGCTTCCGAAGAGAAGATGCCGCTGGAAATCGCCAATCTGGCCATCGTGGAATCCGGACTCAACCCCAACGCATTCTCTCGTGCCCGAGCCATGGGTATGTGGCAGTTCATGCAACCAACCGGCGAAGAGTATAACCTTGATGTGACGTATTGGATAGATGAACGCAGAGACCCCGAAAAGTCTACTCGGGCAGCAATGCGTTTCCTGCGAGACCTCTATAACGACCTCGGAGACTGGCACCTTGCCTTGGCAGCCTATAACTGCGGTGGTGGAAACGTGCGGCGCGCCATCCGGAAGTCGGGCATCGAAAAACCAAACTTTTGGCAGATTCAGCCATACCTCCCTCGTGAAACCCAACAATACGTGCCGCGGTTCATAGCCACATCTCTGATCTATTTAAATCGAGATCAATATGGCTTCTCTGATGACTCATTGAACTACCACCCTGTATATGAATACGAGACTGTAAAGATCGCTGAGCCAGTACAGCTTTCGGTTTTGGCAACGTGCGCAGATGTGGCAAAAGACTCACTCGCCAAGCTCAATCCGGAGCTTGTACGGGGCTCTACACCTCCGTCAGGCCCCTACGACCTAAAGCTCTATCCAGGTACTGCTGATGCATTCAGGAAACGGTTCGCCCTGCTTAGCGACCAGGAGAAACGTCCGTGGGTGAATCACACCGTCAATCGTGGCGAGACGCTTGCTTCGATCGCCAAGAGATATGGTGTCTCCGGATCTCAGATCGCAGAGGTCAACGGCCTTAGCGGATACAAGACCAAGCTCCGCAGAGGCAGCATCCTTCGGGTGCCCATCACTTCGCGTGTTTCAGAACCTGCCGATGGCAAGGATCTTGGGCAATCCGCTACGTCGCCAGACATTCTGCCTATGAGCAGAAACGCCACGCCGTCTAGCACGCCTACGTCCGCTCCGGAACCCGCGGTTATCAGCCGAAAGCTGTCGCCTGAGACCCGTACTACCTATACCGTCCGTTCAGGCGACAATCTATCCTCCATCGCCAAGAGGTTTGGCGTTCGGATAGCCGATATTCGCAATTGGAACGACCTACCATATGACCATGAGAACATCCGCGTTGGAGACACACTAGTTGTCTCCATCACTGATGCCCCAAAGAGTGGCAACCCCTCAGTGGAGCGCCTTGCCGTAACACGTTCAATCCGGCACACCGTTCGCAAGGGCGAAACTCTCACCGAACTTGCGGCATCCTACGAAACCACGCCGGAACGCATCCGCGAGTTAAATGGCATGAAGAAGTCCGCAACCTTAAAGGCGGGCTCCACTATTGACGTGGAGACCTCACTGCCAAAGAGCAAGGTTGCACAGATCCAAGAACCAGAGCCTACTCCCGCCCCTTCTATCAAGGTTCCGTCCAAGTATAAGGTCCGCTCCGGCGATACGCTGATCGAGATCGCAGACCGCTTCGGACTCACCATTGAGTCCCTGCAAACCAAGAACCCCTCCCTGCGCCGGTCAACCACCGTGCGCAAAGGCCAGACCCTTAAGCTACGCTAAGACCTTGACAGGTGACCTAGGC
>CALMZQ010000074.1 GCA_937870915.1 uncultured Ignavibacteria bacterium | reverse complement strand
GTGTTCGGTACACCCAGCTGGTTCTTGTCGTTCTGTCCCCATACCCACACGTCACCATCAACTGTGACGACTCGCATTGACCCGAAGACGTTCATGAACCCACTCGACGTTCCTAAGGTCAAGGCAACACCTGGTGTCTGAAACATCTTTCTTGGCTTGTCATAGTACCAATTCGTTGAACTATCGATTTGATTCTCTTGATTTGAACCCCAAGCCCAAACAGAACCGTCAGCACGCGCTGCGAACACCGTTGCTAAATCACAGAAGACGCTAACCACGCTATCAATGGGAACCAGAGAGCAGCCGGAATCAAGTCGAGTTGTAGTGCCATTTCCATACTGTGCCTGCGAGTTCACACCACTCACGAATACGCGTCCGTCGATCGAGAGGTATACAACAATCCTACTACCGGTCACGGCAGTTCGAACACCTGCTAGGTAGGGTACCTGCAGTGGCAATGGTTCAGTGACCGACCAAGAAGGCATGCCGAACTGATTTCCGGTTATTCCTCCCCAGGTGTAGACGCGGCCATCAAAGTCAATGGACATAACACCGTTATGTCTACCGATCAACCGAGCAGATGGGGGCACTTTCGAACGAACGGCTTCCTGAGACGGGGTCATTGTCCCGTCACCAAGAAGTCCGTCGTAATTCTCACCCCAAGAAAACACGGCTCCATCCACACACAGAATAGAGGCGTGCCTACCAGACCCAACGATTTGTTGTGACACAGCTTCTATAGCTGTAGTCACAAAAAGGAACACGAAGGCATTTGCTATCAGACAATACTTATGGTTGGACATAGACCCTCCCTATTCACTTGATCAGAATCGATGATCGAGTTTCAACGTAAGCGCCCGACTGCAAGCGATAGAGATACACTCCTCCGGGAAAGCTGTGTGCATCCCATTCGGTCTGATGGGTACCGGCGGAAAGGTCCTCCGAGATCAGCGTTGTTATGTGCTCGCCGAGGGCACTGAAAACTTCTACAGTTACGGGCCCTGATTGCGGAAGAGTGAAACGTATAGTTGTGCTTGGGTTGAAGGGATTCGGATAGTTCT
>CALMZQ010000073.1 GCA_937870915.1 uncultured Ignavibacteria bacterium | reverse complement strand
GATAACATGGAGTCTAACTGAATGACTTCGACGATCGCATCATTGCGGACATACATCAGATGCTTACCAGACGAATCGATCCTGAGTGCTTTAAGTCCGCCCAGTACCATGAATGCGCCAACACTGTCACCGCTAGGATATTCATAGAGCACCACATCTGCTGTGTCAGCCCAAGTACGCCGTGGCCTGTTGACGAAATCTGCGAACAATCGAGTATGCGGAATGGCAACTCCATCATGGAGCTGTGGGCCAGTTGAAGCAACCCGCAAATCATTCGATGAGATCACGCTTCGATCAGCAAGGATGTATTCACCATCCGACACAAACGATAGGAATGAAGCGGTTACGGAGGGCAACGCCATGCACGAATCGACTGCACCATCGTAGATCCACACCTCACGACCTTTCATCTCTAGATCATCGTAGTGATATCCGGTATAGACACGACGATCGCGAAGTGGATCTGTCGATCCCGATACAGAGATAACGCACGTATTCTCCATTGTGGGTGCAGTATCACGAAGAGCCAGTGATGACGAGAAATTGACGACCTTCCCACGGTATTCATCATAGCCGCGTGCTAGGAAGACCGTCATTCCCCTCTTTTGATCTTGGATGACGTCCATACGATGTGAAACATCATAGTCTTTCTCGCCAAACCATCTTTCGTAGAACTTTGCCCATCCCTGGCCTGTTTTCGCATCAAACCAATTAAGAATGGTTGTGCTTCGGCCACCTGTGTATCGGTTGCCAACCATAAAAACTTGTTGAAGCTTATCCCCGAAGGCAAACACGTTGTCTCCTGCCCATCCAGCGCGTAGAGGCTCTATTCTACCACCTTGACCCCCCGATAGATCTTCAGTCGCAAAATGGATCATCCTTTCCGACAATAGCTCAACGACACACTTGATCTCACCGGTGACCACTATTCTCGTTCCGCTTGAATTGATCGCGGCATCCACGCAATTGTTAAACGATCCTGTCCACCATGTTCGGGCATTACGCGCGAGCTTGTGTACGTGTAAAGGAAGGCGGGTTGACTGATGCAATCCTGTATTTGTTTTTGTCGCTATCAAGAGCTCAATGTCGCCAGCTGGCATCATGATGACACTATTGAAGTCTAGTCTCTGACCATTAAGTGTGCACTCAATGAATCCTAGAGAATCTAGAGGCAGGCAGATTGCACTGAATGGATAGGGCGTGTGTTCATAGACAGAGTCCGGCAGCGATCCAATAAGCCCGATTATGGTATCGCGTATTGGCGTGATCCAAAATCTAGACACTTCACCATTATCAGCTCGTACCATGATCGAGCCGGAGCTTGACCACACGTGTCGCCTCTTCGTTTGGAACATGAGCCCTTTTGTCTCTGGCAGTATCCATCGAGGTCGATTCGAGTTAAGCATATTAATGGTGATTGAGGAGTCTGCCGGATATCGATCATACTTCGAGGTCATCGAATGAATTCCATCTTCAAAAAGTTCCCCAATCTTTTTATAAGGAAAGGTTGTGACGGACTTAAACGAATCCACGGAGTAGGAACCATCTGCAGTAAGCAACACGCGCCCTCCTGGCGAATAGACCAGTGGTCCGCTCGTCACGATAGGCACAACACGATTCTTGCCTGCATCTGCCCCTTGAAGAACGTAAAGCCTATTCGACTTGTTGGTATAAACATTCGTGCCGCTGTAGTGAAGCTCCCAATAGAACACGATTAGCGACCTCTCATCTTGAGAAAAAGAAACGCTGTGCGCCACGCCGATCTGCCGACAGAAATTCGTCTCCCGATCATAAAGGAACGACACTCGACCGGCATTCAGTATCTCTTGACTTAAACTCAGAACAACGAACCTACCGCTGCGACTTATCGATCTGATCGACAACCTCGTATTTGCGCTATCTCTGAAGTTATAGGTACCAGGCAGCAGGAAGGAATCCCTCTTCACTACACGTGCGCCTTGAAATGCAACAACATTCACATCGAAATAGACGGACATGTCTGACCTAACCGGTGTTTGTTCGACAGTCAAGAAGTCGAAGGTTGATTCATCCGCCGCATAGGCAGCATCATTGATGGGTTTAGATAACGGGTACGACCATCGCTCCGAACCATCCGAAAGCGAATAGACTTTGAGTGTGTCTTTCGATGCCATAACAAAGGTGTTTCTACCCGTGGCCAGAAGATCATATTCAAGCTCATACTGCCGCTTCCACTCTGGCATGAGTGTGTCCTGCCCGTAGACCGCGGTACTTACAAGTTGAAGGATAACAATGGCAAGGAGGATTTTCTTGAACATGGAGCTTCTCAGGTGATGTTGAACTCATGCAACATCGCCCCCTACCACCTCTTATGCACCTTGACAATACCTTTACTGCGCTGCATCTGTTTTAGGGGGCTTATCAGTATCGACGGGATTCTATTCGTGTGCGACGATGAAGGTGCCTGACTCAAGGATGCGTCCGTCCTGGGAGCGGAGGATGAAGCCGTACATGCCGGGGGCAACGCGTTGACCGGAGGATGTATGTAGATCCCAGTCAATGTAGGTAGATCCCATTGCAGCAAAGTAGTTCCATTTACAAACGCCCATTAGATCACGAACCTCGATTAGTAGGACTTCACGCGATGCAGGCCAATCGAATCGAACGATGTCTGAGGCAGGGTTCGGTCGAGGTGCACGCAGCACGGCTGGGTCACTCTCTGATACTGACGTGGGTGAATCGAGATAGTACTGTTCAAGACCGTTGTCCTTGATTATGGACTCAAGGTCTAGCACTTCAAGCTCTGCTGGATAACCTCGCGTGATGAGAAGTCGGCGACCAGAGGTATCACAAATGATCGTACCAATAGAAGCCCCATAATGGACTGTCGCAAGCGGGCGGGCGTCCAGTGCCGAGTAAAACACGAGATCCGTCGGCGATGATTGTGGTTGTGCAACGGGGCACAGGACGAGACTTGAGTGAGGCACCGCAATGCAGTTCTCTTGCAGGGAGGCTGCTCTGATCTTCAGCCCCGTTTGCGAGTTATACGTTCCGTCTCTAGACCAGAGGATCTTACCATCGTGCACAAACATCATTGGAATCGCCGGCAGGCCGATCAACTCCAAACAGGCCCTTGACTGACCATCGATTCGTCGAGACGTGCGTGTTTGCGGTGCATTGATCGTAAGCGTACCGATCAACAACGGACGATCTATTGATGGATCAACTGCAACATATCTTGGAGAGTAAAAGCATGGCCTTTCAGAAGAAAGCGACGTGTCGGTCACCACCCACACAACACTATTCGAATCACCATCAAATCCACCCGTATAGAATAGACCGCGACCTCTCCTGCGATCTATAGCTCCAGTGTAGACTGGCGCAGGTTCATTGTCATACGTGTTAAGCCCGAACGCTCCTCTCTGCACGCTTCCTGTTGTAAGGTTCAGTGCCAAATGTGATTGACCGTGATAGTAGTGGCCGGGCAATCCTCCCGATGGTCCCCTCCCGGCAACAAACTCAGTAGTGAGAAGGAGTGTCCGATCTGAGATGAATCGCGGACGAGCACGCCACTCGCTTGATTGTGGGTCACCTTTTACTTGAAACAAGGTGTCTCGAATCACATCAAGGAGATAGATCTCATCCCCTCCAACGACGATGTGATCTCCACTTGGACTTAAATCTGTACTGCCAGAGCCCTCACCAACCCAGATACTATGTTTAGTGCGCTTCCTTTCTTTGACTTCAAACGTGGTATCAAGTTTGTCAACCACACTATCACCGTTGAGAAGTTCTACCTGCATCCGATGTTCACCGGAATTCAGGTACAAAAGACCAGAGTCACTGATTCTGCCATCGATACTGAGTTTCAGATTCAAAAAGGCCGTGACTGGGACATAGCCGAGAGAGAGTTTAATCGGGGTGTCCTCACGAATCGGGTTAGGCATGTACACTGGGGTCAGTGACGGCTCAAGGTCGGACGAAGGGATATGAAAGACACGAAT
>CALMZQ010000072.1 GCA_937870915.1 uncultured Ignavibacteria bacterium | reverse complement strand
GATGTCTTCGGACCGACCAACTCTCACTAGGTTTCGGACGCGTTGTATCAGTACTCCTACCTGGAAGAGGATACGACGTCTGCGCTCTGTATTACGCGGATCACCGTCATCGCCGAGTTGTTCGGCATTGAGTCTGATGGTAGAAAGATTCGTCTGCATGTCGTGCGCAAGTTGCGCCCAGTTCACAAGCCTGCGGCGCTCAAGAGCTTCGGTGATGTCTACACCAGTGATGATTGATCCAACAGACCTGCCCAACAAACCAATCAAGGGTACAGATGTAAAGACATATTCTCTCTGTTCGTGTGACTCAGTTACCGCCAACTTCTCAGATAATGCTGCACGTGATGTCTGCACTTGGGAAAGAAAGTGCGTAAGGGGCTCCAAACCCGATCTCTGCGTATACGAACGAAAGAGTCGACGCATCGGAACGTTCTTCGAGATTCGCAGCAATTTCGCAGCTCGTTCATTTGTGCGGATGAGTCTACCATTACCGTCCAACACAAACACAAGGCCAGCACCCGGGATATCGATCATTGCATCAAAGAATCGACGCTGACGCCAATACAACAACCACACGGTGATAAGCAGAAGTACGAGCACGATGGGCACAACAAAACGTACCACGGTATCAAGCGCTTGCCAAAGGAACCAGAACGGATGTGACGTACGCTCTAGGATGTACGAGGTTGTCCTTGATGACACAATCAATCGATCGCCGCTCATGAACGATTCGCCCGCTGTACCAATGGAAAGGGGCATTGCATCTCGCGAGATGATCGAACCGTCTAGCCTCATTGTCACAAGTCCGCCACTGAACAGCACCACGATAGTATCTCCAAGGGCCACTATTCCCCTAGCAGATCCATAATCTCCCGGAATAGTAACTCCCCTTGGCAATACGTCCGGAACGTCATTCGCGCCCGTAATCACCAATTCCGGCACACCGCTACGAGTTGTGATCATCACAAGGACCATACCCGTGGGCAGCCACATCGGACGTATCAACGCTTGGTCTACGGGGATCGCACGTGTGCCCGTGGAAAACGTGGTGGGCTCAAGGAGAGAAAAGACGGAACCGCTAGCCCCCTCCAATGTTGACAGCATCATTACATAGGGTCCAACTTGTTCGATACGTGCAGACTCTGATGCGGGAACAGATGTGGAGGCAATGGCCTGCAGGGTGCTATCGATCACGGTCAAGAATGCAGACGAGCCAATGGTATAGGCTAGTGCGATACGTGAACGACCCTGACCACGCAGGTAGGCAACGGCAAAAACATTCTGTTCAAGGGGCGTTTGGATGAGTCTGCCATCGATACGCCGGACCGCTAAAACGGATGACCCTACGTGAACAACGGCAATCGGGTCGAGCGGATCTCCAAGAATGCGCACGGTAGTAGCCGCATCTACGTCTACATCTGCATCAACAACGATCTCCGAAGATGGTATCGGTGTTAGCTGACGATCAACGAGGCTGAGTATCACTCTGCGGTATTCAATACGTGCAACCAAATAGCCACCGTACCATGGCATTGCGTCTCGTACATCTTGACCGAGGAAACCACGGATACTCAGCGTTGCATTATTCTCGATAACAGTGAGAGCCGGAGACGAGCCCGACCATGCGGGTCGAGGCGAGACAACAAGGAGTCTACCATGGTTTGTTCTATCTGCAACAATCCGCCCCTTCCATGTTGAAGAAACGGAATAGGTTAACGGTTCGGAAGCATCAGCCCACGCGATACTCGAGAGTATCACCAAACCGACGATGATGCGCAGGAGCATCATGCGGGTTGCACCTCACAGATTACGTAGGCATGAACACCTTCACGTCTACCAACATATCCGATACGTTCACTCGTTGTTGCTTTCACGGCTACACGCTCTAGGGGAAGGTCACACAATCGAGCGATGTTCTCTCGCATCGTCTGCTTAAACGGCAAGATCTTCGGCGATTCCAACACCAGCGTACAGTCAATATTGACAATCCGGCATTGCTGTTCCTTTACAAGGGCAACGGCATGTTCAACAAAGGCGGAACTGGGAGCCCCCTTCCATTTCGGATCCGTGTCAGGAAAATGTTCGCCGATGTCTCCAAGTGCCAGAGCTCCTAGAAGTGCATCTACGAGTGCATGGAACATTACGTCACCGTCACTGTGTGCAACGGTGCCCAGGGGCGAGGGGATTTCAACCCCTCCGAGTACGAGCGACTCACCTTCTGCAAGGCGGTGCACGTCAAATCCAAAACCTACCATGTGGCAAATCTACGGGTAACGGGGAATGTCGATCTTTGCAGCATGACAGAGCAGCCAGTTAGTGTCTCAGAACTCACCTATGCCATCAAGGGGCTCCTTGAGGAAGGCATCGGCGATGTTATGGTCTCGGGCGAGATATCCAACTACAAACACCACTCGTCCGGACACCGATATTTCACCCTTAAGGACGCAGATGCCCAAATCAGCGGCGTGATGTGGCGCAGTAGGACTCTGGCCTTCCGTCCGGAAGACGGCATGCGTGTGGTGGTCCGTGGCAAACTCACGGTGTATTCGGCCCAAGGTAAGTACCAGATTGACTGTTCCGCGATGCGTCCGGAAGGCCTTGGCGACCTCCATATGGCATTTGAAAAGCTCAAGGAGAGTCTCCGTGCCCGTGGGTACTTCGACGAATCCAGCAAGCGCCCGCTTCCACGACGTCCACGTTCAGTTGGAATCGCCACCTCTGCCACGGGGGCAGCACTTCAGGACATGTTATCGACCATCAACTCTCGGTTCCCTCTTTTGGACGTGGTCTTCCGCCCAACCCTCGTGCAGGGAGACGGCGCATCTGAGGATATCGCCCGTGCGATCAGAGAACTCGACCGCGCCGGACTTGATGTGATCATCATTGGCAGAGGCGGAGGCTCCATGGAAGACCTATGGTGTTTCAACACTGAGGCTGTGGCTGACGCTATTTACAACGCCACAACACCAATCATTTCTGCTGTTGGCCACGAAACCGATTTCACCATCGCAGACTTCGTAGCAGACCGCAGAGCAGAAACCCCAACCGCTGCGGCTGTGATCGTAACACCGATCACAGCAGATGATTTGATTGTGGCCATTGACGACCTGAGATCGAACATCGTTCGCATCATGACCGACAATGTGATTGACCTGCGCGAGATCGCCGAGAGCTTTGTGGACGGCCGAGCTGCCCGCCGCATCACGGAACGCGTGCTTCAACGCAGTCAACGTATTGATGATCTCACTTCGCGTTTTGCCCGCACGATATCTCATCGCATTCACATGACCCGTCAGCGAATCGACCATGCAATTGCACTCTCCGTATCCTTACACCCCCTTGCCCCTCTAAAACGAGGCTATGCTGTTGTAGAGCGAAACGGACATGTACTCACGGGTACAGACACGTTGATGCCCGGAGATCGTGTACACTTGCAACGTCAATCCGAACGCAGCATCGTTCGTGTTGAAGAAACCACTCCTACCACGCCAATACCATCGGACGATCATCATGGCTAAGAAAACCGAAACACCGTCGTTGGAGCAGAGTCTGAAGAGACTGGAAGAGATTGCCACGTTGCTCGACAGAGGAGAACTCTCAATAGACGAGCAGCTAAAGATCTACGAAGAAGGAATGCTCTTGGCACAGCAATGCCGAGAATATTTAGAACAAGCAGAACTCAAGGTGCGCCGACTCAGTGGCGAGGATGCTACCGAGGAATGATTACATCGTTGATCCTTGTACTTGCTCTCCATGGTGCCGGCGCCAACGTACCAGACACCTCGGCCATGGTTCACGTCCGTGGCAGAACGTTCTTGATGGGATCAACCGGCGCTGATGATCCGGAAAACGAGAAACCGCAACATAGAGTACGTGTCTCTGACTTTTGGATGGACGCTACTGAAGTAACGAATGCTCAGTTTGAGTCATTTGTAACGGAAACGGGCTATATCACCGTTGCAGAACGTACGGTTGATTGGGAACAGATCCGCCAGCAGGTACCGACCGGGACTCCAAAGCCCCCTGACTCATTGCTCCAACCCGGTTCACTTGTATTTGTGGTCCCGGCTAAGGGAACCACAACCGACGACGTTGCTCAGTGGTGGAAGTGGGTGATCGGTGCACATTGGCGTCGGCCCGAAGGTCCCGGGAGTGACATCCGCAACCGCATGGATCACCCTGTTGTCCATATAGCGTTTGATGATGCACAGGCATATGCCACCTGGGCAGGAAAACGTTTGCCAACAGAAGCAGAATGGGAGTGTGCTGCTCTTGCAGGTGCAGACACGTCACGGTACACGTGGGGCTACAAGATTCCTGATGATCGTGATTCTATTGCCAACATTTGGCAAGGTACATTTCCCTATCTCAATACCGAACGTGATGGCTTTCTTCGCACGTCCCCGGTACGTTCATATCCGGCTAACGCTCTCGGTCTCTTTGACATGGCGGGTAATGTGTGGGAGTGGTGCGCCGATCTCTACCGAGCTGATGCATATCAAATCCGTTTAGAACGACATCCGAATGCCGTAATCAATCGCCCAAGCGGTCCGACAACTTCCTGGGACCCCAATGACGGCGTACCAACTACTCGCAAACACGTGATCCGCGGCGGCTCTTTCTTATGTCATGCATCCTACTGCGAATCTTACCGTGTAGCCGCCCGGCGTGGCGAAACCCCAGACACAGGAATGAGTCATTTGGGTTTCAGGTGTGTGAAGAAATGACCCAACTCGCTTCGCTCGTAATGACGAAATGACGGTATGACGTAATGACGAAGTGCGTCACTCGAGTAGGTCCGCAAGGATGCAATAGAAATTCGAACCGTATCGTCATCAATGCACCATGTCAATACATCCAATTATTGCCTCCCTCCTAGCCGTTCTTCTCGCATCTTCGTGCCAGAACGATGTCACCTATCCATCGGCAGGTCCCTTTGTCCCTGAGAGCTATGGCGTAACGAATGGCGAAGATATCAGCCGTTTTGACGATACGACCAACGTACGTGCAATAATTAGGATTCAGCACAGGATCCACAACATCGTTGATCCGCTAAGTAATGTTCACATCGAGGAGTTCGCCAATACAAACGTCTATCAACAGTTTCATGATGGCGTCGGATCAGCAAAAGAAACACGTTTTTTAATCACCAACGCGAACGCCCCGTTTGGTACTTCAGATATCACGATCTCACGTCCGACCGACACGGTGTTTGGTTATGTTGATCGCACCATTTTGCCAGACCAATATATCCGGTTAACAAATTTGGCAGTAGGCGACACCATCGACAGGAACTCCGATCTACAACTGGAGTTTGATACGCCCGGCTCACGATGGATCAATCTTGAGCTTGTTCAGGATCTCTCTGATTCGAGAGACAATCGGACAATCGAGACAGTCCGACGCCACTTCATTGCAGCTCCACAGATCACCGTCTCACGAGACGATCTCTCGTTACTTCCCCGCGGTTGGATCAGACTTACATATGGAAAGCACCAAGTACAATTTCTTGAAACTGAATATCAACGGCGCATAGCTGTAGTCTTTGAGACCGAACAAGAAATTTCATTGTACCTACACTAACCCGTTACTAGCATCGAGCCACAGCCAGAACCGTGCCCCACCAAAGTCATTGTCCTAATAGTCATAACGTCATAAAAGTCATATTGTCATAATGTCATAACGTCATAAAAGTCATTGTGTCATTTCGTCATTTCGTCATTTCTTCCCTCCTATCGGTACACCGATACTCACGCTAACTCCGCTGTTAGTTGATGAGATGTCATCAGTGGTCACAACATCTACGAGGCCTTGATAGTAGCGGACGCCGAGACGAATACTATTGATTCCATAATCCGGAACAAGAAGCACTTCGGCGCCAACGACAGCACCAACATCCCAGCGGTTGATTCGACCGAAAGCACTCTTCTCCACAACAATTGCAGCACCATCCTTGGTGATGCCCGAAGCATTATCCGTTGCCGCTACGAGATACCCTATCTGTGGTCCGGCCATAACGTAAAACATTCCAACGCGATACTTCATGAGAAGAGGGATTGCAACGTACGATGTTGACAACCATTCTTTGCGATCAGCAATGATCGTATCAATTGAGGGTTGAGCATTCCAAAGTCCATTCAAACCGTTAGTCCCACCCGGTGCCTTAAAAAAGACCTCCGGAGCAAAATGCCACTGATCGCTTAGCCGCCAGTGAAGACTAGCACCAAAGGACCACGACAGACGTGCTGATGCACCTTCGAGGTTTGAGACATTGGTGAGATTGATACCTCCAGTTATGCCCCCTACAAAATCGTCGGATGCAATCTTGTCACCCACAAGTAGCATAATAAGGGGCTGGGCACTGATCATCGTTGGCGCTGCAATGACCAATGCGAAAACGCCACAGAGTGCGAGAAGATTTCGGCGCATACTGTTTCCTATCTTTGAGAGACCAGTTAGATGAATCCACCAGCTTTCATCACGCAAAGGTACGGTATGTGGACTCGTGTTCTTTTAGCGTCGACAATTGCCTGCATCACTGTGCTGGCCAACGTGGTCGACGTCCGGGCTCAAAACAATATCAATCTTGAGGCGGATACCGTCAACGTACAACAACGAGCATCTGAGTACGACTACATCTTTCCTATCTGGGGTAAGGAAGTTATAGCAAGGGGCTTCGACATGCCATATCCTGCTGGTGCAAATCTGATTGGAATGTATATCACCCAACCGATCGATATCGCCCAGTTGCAACTTGGTGTAAATGGAGGACCGCTCGTTCCTGTTCCTTCAATCACGTTTGGCGAAAATTCAAGCACTGTCTATACAGGAAACTTGCGTCTCGACCTTTGGTTGTTCCCCTTTCTCAACGTATACGGGATGTACGGCATAGCACAAGCCAACACAACGGTAAACGTCTCCACCCCTGTTGCATTTACATCTTCTGTAGACCAGCCGGGCAAGTATTATGGTGTTGGAGTTACGTCGGCATTTGGTGTATGGGGGCATTGGGCTTCGATCGACGTAAACTGGGCGTGGGCCGACCTTGAGAAGCTCTCTGAACCTGTGCTTACCAACATCATTGGTCTGCGCCTTGGACATACCTTCCCGCTCAACAACAAGGGTATGAAACTTGCAGCATGGGTGGGGATGATGAAGGCAGAAGTAGCTTCGGTAACGAATGGCAGCATTGCCCTCTCCGATGCTCTTCCTCCGGATGCCATCCAGAAAGTGCAAGACTTCTACGAGAACTACCAATCCAGTGAATGGTATCAGGGGCTCTCTCGCTGGCAACAATCTGCTGTTGATGAGGCCTTTAGCCGTCTCTCAGAAAACGAACCGCTTCAAAATGCAACTGTACAATATGATATCAACAAGGCACTTGGTGCACCAACCAATCTCTTGGTAGGCTTACAGTGGGAAATCAACAAGGAATGGCTCATACGCACAGAAGCCGGCCTCATTGGACGCTGGTCTGCAATGCTGAACGTTAACTATCGTTTCCGAATCTGAATCATACGTCCTTCTGTCATCAGTCATATAGTCTTACCGTCATTCCGTCATTCCGTCACAATGTCATAACGTCACAATGTCATAACGTCATTTCGTCATAACGTCATTTCGTCATTACGTCATTTCCTCACTCCGTCCCTATCGGTCTCATCATCAGCTCTCTGATTGCTACTCGCGGATCAACACCATCGAAGAGGATCTGGGCCACTTTCTGTGTGATTGGTAATTCGATACCAACGGTAGCAGCAAGTTCCAATGCGGCCTTGGTCGTAGTGACACCTTCGGCCACTGCGTTTGTTGAAGCGAGGATGTTGGCCAGGGAAGCCCCCTTACCAATTTGTTCTCCAACGCTGCGATTGCGACTGTGGCGGGAGGCGCAGGTTACATAGAGGTCGCCTAAGCCTGCCAGACCAAAGAACGTAAGTTGATCTGCCCCGAGAGCAACTCCGAGACGAGCCATTTCCGCAAGACCACGGGTGATGAGAGCTGCCTTTGTGTTATCGCCAAGTCCGATTCCGTCAACGATGCCGGCAGCAATGGCTATCACGTTCTTAAGTGAACCACATATCTCAACCCCAATCACATCGTCGCTCGCATAGACGCGGAATGCCGGCGTAGAGAACGCCTTCTGCACTGTACGAGCAATATCAAGATCCGACGATGCACAAACGACCGTTGTGGCCATACGGAGGATGACTTCTTCGGCGTGACTCGGTCCTGAAAGCACTGCATACGACGTCATAGAAGGGGCTACCTGTGCCACGATCTCCGATACACGAAGATGTGTGCCAATCTCTATACCCTTTGCAACATTGACAACGATGGCACCACGCACGATATCATCGATGATTGTAGATCTGACGTATTGTGTTGGCGTTGCGTTAAGGATGATCTCGCATCCTGCAAGATCAAGAATGTTGGTTGTTGCCGTGATCGAATCAGGAAGGATTGAACCGGGCAAAAACGCTTCGTTGGTTTTTGTCCTCGTAATGTCTTCAACAACCTGGGCTTCACGTGCCCAAAGCACAACCGTATTACCATTCTCCGCTGCTACCGATGCAAGCGCAGTTCCCCATGCACCGGCACCGATGATCCCAATGCGCATGGTCAACTCTGTGCCGAACGTTTGAACAGCATAAGCTTCTGGAATCGATTCTCCGTTCCGGCGATCAATCGTTTCACATTTGATCGGTGTGCATAGATCACGAGTGCAGACAACGCTATCAAGAAGAAGACCAACGTATGGTAGCCTTCGATAGACACTCCAAGAACATTATAGCGGAAGGCCATAGTGCTCGGAATGATCACTGCTGCGGCTATAGAGCCAAGAGAAACGTAGCCTGAAGCAAACAGGATGAGAAGGAAGATGCCAAGTCCAACAGCAACCTCTACCGGAGCAACGGCAATGAGCATTCCAAGGGAGGTATTCATTCCCTTGCCGCCCTTAAATCCGGCCATAAAACTGAACATGTGGCCAAGGACAGCGGAGAATCCGGCGATAAGGCCAACAACCGTCTCATCTTCAAATGGCGTTCTGTTCACGAACGGCATCTCTGAGTCAAAGAAATAGGCTACAAGGAGAACCGCAACAAGCCCCTTGGCAATATCCAGCAACTGAACAGCGATGCCCGCCTTCCACCCGAGTGTGCGAAAGACGTTGGTGCTGCCCATGTTCCCGCTGCCAACGGTCCGGACGTCGATCCCAAAGAAACGCTTTCCAATGATGAGAGCATTGGGGATCGAACCGATGAGATAACTCTGTACGATGATGATGATCAGCCGAAGGACCGGATCCATACATCTTTCCTGTTCTCGTGAAACCAGATGTACCAAATCTACGAAATGGTGACGGTTGAATCGGATTTGGAGATGTATACTTGCCTCCATGGGGAGACTTTTTATTGCAATCCTGCTGATAATTGCGGGCTATGCACGTGCCTCTTGTGAGTCCGGCTGTTATTACGGAATCGTTATAGATGCCGTATCGGGAGAACCAATAGCCGGGGCATCGGCATTTTCTCCAACCGAAGAACGAGGATCGTATAGCTCTAGTAAGGGGCTTTTCCGCATCTGTCTCTCCGCTGAACACACCACGATCATCATACGATCCGTTGGACACGTCTCGGATACAGTTGCGCTGAGGTTGAAAGACACTGTGGTGGTTCGCCTCTACCCACGCGATATTTCTCTACGTACCGTAACAGTAACGGCAGGAGTTACGGCCGAAGATGTGATACGGTCAGCACTGCTTCGAAGTGAACGTGAACGAGATCGAACAAAGTATGTTCGTTACTCCATGTATTCTCTTTTTACGGAGTCAGGCCCACTCGGATCTTCACGCTCTACAAAGACTCGAGAATCAGTAGCAGATGTGGAGATCGCGAATACATCTCCGGTTTCAACATCTATTGTAGTGCGTGCCGCTCGACAAATCGGATATGTAAAGGAAGACTCTATTCCGATCTATGACGAAGAACTCGACTTGTCATCAGACAGTCTCTTTCTTCGAAGTGTTCACTACCACTATCCGCTTGCTATAGCAGCACTTTCATACTACGACTATCAATTCCGATCGAGAAATGACGATCCTTGCCAGACTGTTATCACCTTCCGTCCACGATCGCGGTTTGCTCCGGGGTTTGAAGGCACAGTAACACTCTGTGAGACGGACAGCATGATCCACTATACATCAATGCGCCTTATTAATCCAAAAAACCTGGCATACGTAGACTCATTCTCTTTTGAGAGGTGGTATGACCCTAACAACAAACGTCTCTGGTTTCCGGTCCGAGACTCTCTGAGTGGCATTATCCGAGCGGAGATTGTTACGGGGCTTGCCACTATCCGACGGAGGCGTCACGTTGTGCGAACGATGATGGATGTAGAGTTTGATATGCCTCCAGCAACACCTCTCATCGCTCAGGAGATACCTTTTGGGTCAACCGTTCGACGAGTATACTTCTCAGGCGACACGTCCATCGCATCAAAGCTTCTTGCTGAGAGGTCAGAAGTACCGGACAGCGTTGTTCGTGTAAGCCGTGGTGATCAGCGTGGTCGCAGGTCTTCCATACCCGACAGCTTGATCTTCACCAAGAACGGCATCGCTCTAACAACGATAGGCACGGTCCCACTCCGAATCCTCCCCGCACTTTTTCGATCCCAGCAACGAGAGTTTGGTTGGGGTGGAACCATTACCGTGGATGGGACGACGTTTGGGATAGGTGGCACGTATGGCGTGGCGAGGGATGACGAGACGCTATATGGAGCACATGGCTGGTTGCATATGGCAGCACACGAGAAATTTGCCGTTTCGCTTCGAGGTAGTTTCCTTTCCGGACCTCGCTCTGTGTATCGCTCCAGAGCCGATGAATCGAATGTTGTCTATCAATTCCTTGCCCCATTCAATCCATCGTACTTTCAGTATTATCGGAATGAGCGGACTTCACTTGGACTGGAATTGAACCTCGATAAGTCAACTACTACGCTTGATGCCTACGTGGATAGAGCGAGCACGATGACGACAAATGCCACAGCGTTTCAATCCAATACGCACTCACAGCTAAATGCGACCTACCTGGTACAAGAGCTCTCGAGTGAGTTCCACTGGTCCAACTTTTCAGTTGGTGTTTCGGTACAACGAGGCAATAGAATTGATTCGAACATTTCATTCTGGTCGAGTTCAGCAGACATACACCTTGACGTTACCATGATTGGTACAGATCTCGGATCTATCGGACTTATTGCAGATCTACATGGATCTACCAGCTCACAACACACACCGGTGCAATACGCTGCGATGGAGTTGCCAAGATTCCAATTCATGGGGCGAGACATTCACCTAGCCTCATTGTCACCCAACGACTTGTCGGCACGAGACGCCGTACACATGCGAGCCGAGATAACCCTTGAGGATCTGCCATGGAGGATATTCGGACTTCCGTCTTTCAACGGCATTAGTCCTCACTTCGGATTGGTAGGACAGATTGCATTTCTCAATAACGCATACTCGCTCACAAGCGCATCAACTCGCACACCCCACACGTTCTATGAGGCTGGCATACAAATCCGGTCGATTCCACTGTTGATTACATCAATGGCTGTTGGTACGTGTTCATTCACATGGGCCATCAATCCGCAAGCCCCCTATCAAGAAGGTTTTCGAATGAATGTTGGTATTGCAACTCCACTTACCGGTGTAGATTGAATGCTCTTTATCCACCGGTAGGACTATCATATCCGTGGCTTTCATACGTCAATAAGGGGCGCCAAATATCGTGTGAGGAACCACCCATGTCAGACGAAATCAAAATCACGACAAAGAAGCGATTGGAAGAGATCGATCGCGAGCTTGCTGATCTACGAACCGAACATGCCGGTTTGAGATCGCGGTGGGAAACGGAGAAATCACAGATCCAAACCATTCGCGGGATTAAGTCTGAGATCGAAGACGTAAAGGTGGATGCTGCCGATGCAGAGCGGTCCGGCGATTATGGTCGAGTTGCCGAGCTACGCTATGGCACGCTGCTGGAACTTGAGAAGGATCTAAACTCTGCCAATGCGAAACTCTTAGAACTCCAGGCTGAAAAGGCATTACTCAAGGAAGAGATTGACGCCGAAGATGTGGCAGAGATCGTAGCCAAGTGGACAGGTATTCCGGTGCAGCGCATGCTGGAATCTGAACGTTCCAAGTTGCTTGCAATGGAAGACCGTTTGCACGATAGACTCATTGGTCAAGAAGAGGCTACTGTGGCCGTGGCCAACGCTATTCGCCGATCTCGAGCCGGGCTCCAAGACGCGAAACGACCGATAGGCTCCTTCATCTTCCTAGGATCCACGGGTGTTGGGAAAACGGAAATGGCCCGCGCCTTGGCGGAGTTCTTGTTCGACGATGAAAATGCCTTAGTCCGCATTGACATGAGCGAGTACATGGAGAAACATGCGGTATCAAGACTCCTTGGTGCGCCTCCGGGATACGTGGGATATGAAGAGGGCGGACAACTCACCGAAGCTGTAAGACGTCGTCCATATGCCGTTGTCTTACTTGATGAAATCGAAAAGGCCCACCCCGATGTCTTCCACGTCCTGCTACAGGTTCTCGATGACGGTCGCCTCACAGATGGCCAGGGCAGAACAGTAGACTTCAAGAACACCATCATCATCATGACGTCCAATCTCGGTTCAGAACTCATGCAGGATCGGATCCTCGAGATCACCGAGGAAAATCGCGACGCCTTGATGTCTAGCCTCCGTCTAGAGATCGTTGAGCTTCTACGAAAACGCCTACGCCCGGAATTCCTCAACCGAGTTGACGAGATCATCCTCTTTAAGCCCCTTATCCCTAGCGAGGTACAGAAGATCGCAAAGATCCAGATCGAAGCGGTTGGCAGCAGATTACATGAGATCGGAATCGACCTGGTTGTGACTCCTAACTGTATAGAGTGGCTGGGCCGCAGAGGATATGATGTTCAACTGGGTGCTCGCCCCCTAAAACGCGTTATCCAGCGATATCTGGCCGATCCCCTTGCATTAAAGGTGCTTGGTGCGGAAGTTCGTGCAGGCGATACCGTGACCGTGGACTGTGATGATAATGGACAGATGACTTTTGTCACGTCCGGACCTGCAACCTGAAACCCGACACCTGAGACCTGCATGACCCTATTCCGTGGCCTCATCCTTCTTCTGCTACCCTTTCTGATGTTTGCAACAGGCCCCTCGGCAATGATGCATGCACAAGAGGATGTTTCCACCGGACCTCAGCCGCTCCTACGCTCGGACGTAAAGAGTGCCTACATGCGCGGTGTGAACCCCGATGCAGGTGTTCATGCATCAACACTTCGCATTCTCGGGGCAAGGGGCTTATCAGACGGATCGATATCTGTGCGAGCACTGATCCTCGATTCAACAGGCAACCAACTTCGTTGGAAACCGGGCGTAGGCATGATCAGCGCTGACATTGGCTGTAGAGGAGAAGCGCCACAGCGTGTGGCAGCTACCAAGGTGGAAGAACGCCTTTGGACGGCAAATACTCCGGGGTCATCTGCTGTAATCCTCTGCGACAATTCGATGATGTCCGGCACAGCAGCTCGTGAAGCTGTTCGCTCTCTTCGCGATGTGTTACCCTCAGTAGCCGGACAGGATAGCGTTGCCGTAGTTCTCTTCGATCATGATCTCCTAGAGCTTGCTCCTCTATCGCCCCTTTCCGCAGCTACCGAAAAATGCGATCCGGACCGCGTGCCTGCAGCGGACGGACTTACAGCAGTCTACGGCGCCTGCATGTCAGGATTGGCAATGTTATCGGACCAGAAGCAAGGCCGAACATTAATTGTGATCACCACCAGTGATGACAATGCATCTGTCTCCGCAACAACAGCAGACATCGTACGAAGAGCCAATGAGATGCAAGCCTCGATCTATGTGATCCGCGTTGGCAGATCATCGAGAGCCTATCCGTTTCGTTACCTCAGTGCCGCAACAGGCGGAAGACTCTACACGATAAACGAAGACGAATCGGTGAACATCGGCCCCATCGTGCGCGAGATTCTCTATGCTTCAAAACATTGTCTCGACATCACCATCCCGGCGGAGCTCACGGCAGTACAATGCGAGGATGTATGGCTGACTGTCCGCCTCGAACAAGATTCAACAAGCCCCTTTATCTACGACTCATTGTTGCTCCCGATCAAGGAACGCAGTTACCGCACGTCTCCTGCCGTAGTAGCCACGTTTGCCGACACAACAGAAGTTGGACTTCAGAGCTATTACCCCATTCTCGCATCTATGGCAGAACAGTTGATGTCCGATTCTACGATACGCATCGAACTTGTTGGTCACGTTAGCGGAGACATCAAAGGCAATGCCGATGACCGGGCATTTGAACGTGCTGAGTTTGTACAAGGTTTTCTTGTGGCATACGGCGTAAAGAAGAAGCAAATCGTACTGCGCTCCGATGGCAGCAGACGTCCTCTCTATTACCTCCAGCTCGATGGAGCGCAACGGTTACTCAACAATCGTGTAGAAGCGCGATTCTTAGTGGCCGATGATCAGCCCTACACCATCACAGTAGACCAAGTTGCAACCGAAGAACAGGCCGGCAAACTGGCCGACACGTGGGAACAACGCGGGTACAAGGCATACTTTGAGCCAGCTGTGATCAACAGATCACCCGTGTATCGCATTAAGTTATGGGGCTATAGCACCATCGCTGAAGCACAAAAAGACGCCGCCGGCATGAGAAAGTGGAAGCCGAAGTCGACGATTATTGAATAGCGAATAGAGAATAGCGAATAGTGAATAGCGAATAGTGAATAGTGAATAGTGAATAGCGAATAGCGAACAGTGAGTATCATGCCGAACGGAGTCGAGGCAGGAATTCTGAGATGAAGTGCAGGTAAAGTGCTTTCTTCCATTCAAGGCATTCTATGAAACTGATCGTTTCGATGCTGGTAGCGTTCATTGTCCTTTCATGTGAAAAGCAAGACCCAATTGCTGATCTGGCAATACCTAGGGTCGTAGCACTGCAGAGGACAGATACATTCCTATTGAACCGGCTCGACAGCGCATATGTAAGCGCTGTTAGTATTGATACGTCGGATCGGGTGTTCACAACTGCTGAAGATGAAGCACGGCTGTGGGACAATTGGGTTGAATTTCACAACCAATTTGCCTCCTATCTCACATCGAAGAAGCTCCATCTTCAGGGTTCTCCCCAGACATTCATTACACTCTACTGTGCTGCGAGCGGTTCAGTTGACCATGCGGCATATGCCTTCAATGTGCCAATAGACAGTCACGTTGAAGCTCAATACGCCGCCCTACTCGAAGAATTCACGAAAACGCACGGGCTCGGCATTTCAGCACCTAGGCCGTTTTCACAATGTGGCACTGTTGGCAACTAGGCGTTCTCTATTCGCTATTCGCTATTCGCTATTCGCTATTCGCTATTCACTATTTGCTATTCTCTATTCGCTATTCCTGCAACCATCTCTCCGCATCAATAGCGGCCATACATCCAGAGCCGGCGGCAGTGATGGCCTGACGGTAGACGCTGTCTTGAGCGTCGCCACAAGCAAACACGCCAGGGATATTCGTTGCAGTGCCCTTGCCTTGTGTGATGATGTAGCCGACATCATCCATATCGAGCAATCCGGTAAAGAGAGACGTGTTGGGTTGATGTCCGATAGCTACAAAGGCGCCATCTGCCGGTACGTCCGTCACTTCATTCGTACCAGTATTGCGAATGCGGAGATGTGTGAGTTTCTTGATTCCATTTTCGTTCGTGACACCCAGATACTCATCCACGGTGCTGTTGAGCATGAAGCTGATCTTCGGGTTCTCTTTGGCACGATCGAGCATGATCTTGGAGGCGCGGAATTCTTCTCTGCGGTGTACGATTGTTACCGATTCAGCAAAGCGCGTAAGGTAGTTGGCCTCTTCCATGGCCGTGTCTCCGCCCCCTACCACAAAAACCTTGAGTCCACGGAAAAAGAAGCCGTCACATGTTGCGCAGGCACTCACGCCAAATCCCATGTATTCACTTTCGCCGGTGGCACCAAGCAACTTTGCAGAAGCGCCGGTGGCAATAATCACTGCCTTTGCTTGATACTCCTCACCACGTTCATTCGTGAGTGTAAAGGGGCGTTTTGAAAAGTCGACCTTTGCGATAGTCTCATACTTAGAGACCGCGCCAAATCTGTGCGCCTGCTTGCGGAACACATCCATGAGCTCAGGTCCCATGATACCGTGCTCAAAGCCCGGATAGTTCTCCACCTCTGTGGTGATAGTGAGCTGACCGCCCGGTTGCACACCCTCAAAGAGTGTTACGGATTGGCCGGCTCGTCCGGCATAAAGTGCAGCTGTAAATCCGGCCGGACCGGAACCGATGATTGCGATGTCTGTCATTTTTTAAGAAAGTTACGGGGTTACGGAGTTACAGAGTTACGGAGTTACGGAGTTACGGAGTTACAGAATTACGGAGTTACGGAGTTACGGAGTTACAGGAATTCGCTATTCGCTATTCGCTATTCGCTGTTCTCTGTTCGCTGTTCGCTGTTCAACAACGCTTTCGCATTCCTCTTCAACCCTTCCAGTTTTGGACGTTTGAGTGGGCTATGACGAAATCGCTCGATGAATCGTGCGGGTTGCAAATCTACAAGGTCGGATGGTGAGAGTACTGTGACTCCGTCACGTGGTTGGAATCGTGCTTCTGACGATGGGGTTTGGAAACGGTTCCACGGGCAGACGTCTTGACACACATCACAGCCGAATACCCATCCGTCCAGGTTATCCACAATGTGGAGAGGGATATCCACATCGGCCTTCGACTCAATGGTCCAGTAGGAGATGCACTTTGTGGCATCTACAACCATAGGTTCTACAATGGCCTTGGTTGGACAGGCGTCCAGACAGGCCGTACATGTACCGCAGTAGTCGTCCATCGGTTCGTCTGCCTCTAACTCGGCTGTGGTGATAATCACACCCAAGAAGAACCAACTCCCAATGTCCCTGCGGATGATATTCCCATTCTTTCCCATCCAGCCAAGACCTGCTCGCACAGCCCACTCCTTTTCAAGCACAGGACCGGTGTCTGTGTACCGTCGGGTCTCAGCCCCCTCACAAATCCCTTTCACCTGATCACATAAGGCATCGAGCATTGGAGGCAGCACTACATGGTAGTCATCTCCCCAAGCGTACCGCGCAATCTTTCCCACTGCGCCCTGCGGATGTGCGTGTGGTGTGTAGTAGTTGCGAGCCACCACGATCACACTTCGGGCCCCCGGTACAATGGCCGTAACATCGCGTCGCGATTCACCATTTCGCTCCATATACCCCATCGCCCCGTGATACCCCCTCGCAATCCACTCTTCGTAGTGCTGATAGGCCTCGGTAAGGGGCTCAACACGGGCTATACCAACAGCATCAAAGCCAAGGGCGAGTGCAGCGTCCTTGACCCGTTGTGTGCAATTGGCTTGGTCGATCATGGCGCCAGGAAACTCAGTAGATGATGCGATAGGAGCACTGGGTTGACGCGTTCGATTGGATGACGTGTACCTGGTAAAACGGTCAATTCTGCTCCGGGAGTGGCCTTATAAAAATCGACCGTTTCTGCGAGCGTGACCATTTCATCACGATCACCGATGCCATATAGAACCGGAGTGTTGAGAGATCCTACACGTTCATGGGTAAGCACGGGTGATGCACCAAGTGATCGCATGAGGTCTGCGGTCTTCTGCAGAACAGTCTTCCACGTATCCGTGCCGTGACGTAGAGCAAGGTCCTGAGCAAAGGCTGGAACCTTTGCTTCTATCACTTCGGGGTTGAGTTTTGTTGTTTCATGTTCAGCCCCCTCCATCGTCCACTCGAGTTTTGTTCCGAGCGTAACGATACGTCCGATCAGACCTGGTCTGCGCAGTGCACAGTCTAGGGCAACGTAACCGCCCATGGAATAGCCAAAGATCAATGCGGGACCTTGCGATGATGCGTTCTCGAGTTCCGTCTCGAGTTGCTTAGAGAAGAGGTCAATACTCCACGGCTCGTTGGTATCAACTGTTCCGCCGTGACCATGAAAGGAAATCACCGTGGAGGGAACGCCAAGAACGGAACGAAGTTTTTCAAACTGATGTGCGCTTCCAAGAGCGCCATGTAGGATGGTAATCATCGCGTTTGTCGTTGTTGAAGGACGTTGTTGTAGAGTGATATCCATTGCGGAGCAACGATCCGCGGGTCGAACTCTTTCACGGCCCAATCATGCCCCTTCTTTGCCATGTCTTCCCGTTGCTCAGAGTGATGGAGCATAAAGGAAATTCCTTCGGCAATCGCGGAGGCTGACCGCGGTTCCACACATAGCCCCCTCCCATCAGCAAGCTGATCAGGGGTTCCATCGGAATTTGTACCGATAACAGGTAGGCCAACCATCATTGCTTCGAGAACAGTGAGGGCGTACATCTCGCCGTAAGTAGAAAGGACAAAGATGTCAAAGGCCGACATCACACCGGCAGGATCTGTTGTAAAGGGGAGGACTACAAGCCTGTGGTCAGGATCTTTCGCACGATCATGAAGCCACGCTACAAGATCCGCCGCAGAAGGCTCTGGAATGGGCGTTCCATCTGGACGATGCGATCCAATACTTGGTTCGCCAATCACAACAAGTCTGATTCGCCGCTTGTCTGCTCTATCAAGATGATCGGAGGAGGATGCGAATTCTCTTGTGCCCTTGAGAACATCGATCCGCGCGAGGTATCCAACAACACATTCGTCGTCACCAATACCCCATTCTGCGCGGTACCGTGTGCGGGCCTCTGCGTTGAATGTGAAGTGCTGTGGATCGCGCAT
>CALMZQ010000071.1 GCA_937870915.1 uncultured Ignavibacteria bacterium | reverse complement strand
TCCTGCCATGCCGTTTCCGGCCGACAATCCGATCACACCGGCTAAGGTGGATCTTGGTAGACACTTGTATTACGACGTTCGACTCTCCAGCGAGGGCACGATCGCCTGCGCATCGTGTCACCGTCCGGAAATGGCCTTCTCCGATGCTCCGAATCAGGTAAGCGAAGGCGTCAATGGCGCCCGCGGACAGCGCAATTCTCCCATGATCGTCAACGCCGGGTATCGTAAGGTGATGTTCTGGGACGGTCGTGCCGGAACTCTCGAAGAACAAGCCATGGGTGCATTCCTTAACTCAACCGAGATGGATGCCGATACGATGGCCGTTGCTACTCTTCTTCGTTCCCAGGAATACCGTTCAAAGTGGACGGCTGCCTTTGGTGATACTCTTGTGAATATGACTCGTGCTATGAAGGCCATTGCAACCTTCGAGCGCACCATTGTGAGCACAAACAGCAGGTATGACCGATTCGCTCGTGGTGAGATTAACGCCCTTACCGCACAAGAACGTCAGGGTTTGCAGCTTTTCTTTAGTAGTAAAACCATGTGTAGTTCCTGTCATGGTGGACCCGACTTTACGGACGATCTCTTCCATAACGTTGGACTCTTCCATCACTACTTCGATCGCGGACTCTATAACGTTACAAAAGTTCCCCTCGACGAAGGGAAGTTCAAGACACCCACACTACGCAACGTAGCTCTCAGTTCTCCCTATATGGCAACAGGAGACAGTGAAAAGGGGCTCCTGAACACACTAGAACAAGTTGTTGATCACTATAATGACGGTGGCACGTCCTTCCCAAACAAGGACCCACGTGTGAAGAAGCTTGGCCTCACGGATCCTGAGAAGGCCGCCCTCGTTGCCTTTATGAAGGCACTTACTGATTCGAGTGTACTCACCAATCCGAATTGGCAGAAACCGTAACGATACAGTTCCGTTACGCGTTCACAGTTCCGTTACGCCCTACAATACGTTGATGTAGCCGTTACACGTGCGTGATGTTGCAGAACGAGATTCGCGTCATGAGAATACGACGCCGGATCCTCTTCATCTGTGGATCAATGAATCAGACGACAATGATGGAAATGATATCGCGGTATCTCGATCATCATGATTGTTGGTTCACACCACACTATACAGACGGTTTTATTGGAATCCTCGAGAAGAGCAAACTCATAGAATGGACCGTTGCGGGTCAGGGTCACCAGCTTCGGGCACTCAAGTTTCTTGAACAACGTGGGAAACAGATAGACTTCCGTGGCTCGCGACACATGTATGACCTTGTTGTAACGTGCAGCGACCTCGTTGTACCAAAGAACATCCGCCATGGACGTGTTGTGCTTGTCCAGGAGGGTATGACCGACCCGGAGAATATGGCCTTCTACCTAGTGAAGTATCTCGGACTTCCGAGATATCTCGCATCAACATCCACGTTCGGTATGTCCGATGCCTACATGCGTATGTGTGTTGCGTCCGAAGGATACAAACAGCACTTTGTCCAAAAGGGGGCTAAGCACAGCAAACTTGTTGTTACTGGGATCCCCAACTTTGATAACTGCATTGAATACGCAGAGCACCCATTTGAACACAGCAATTTTGTTCTGGTTGCTACCAGTGACGCCAGAGAGACTTTTAAGTACGAGAATAGAAGAGCAACGATTGAACGTGCTGTATCCATTGCTAATGGTCGCAAACTCATCTTCAAGCTCCATCCGAATGAACAAGCAGATAGGGCAATCGCTGAGATCTCGCGTTGGGCTCCACAAGCAGAGGTGTTAACTGGTCGACCTATAGAGCCGATCATTGCCCATTGTGATACACTCATAACGAAATACTCTTCATGCGTCTACGTTGGTATCGCACTCGGAAAAACAGTCTACAGCGACTTCCCGATCAGAACCCTTCGTGCACTCTGTCCGATTCAGAATGGCGGACGGTCAGCTGAACGTATCGCAGCGGTTTGTGAGGAGGTTGTGGACACCCTCGGAGTAAGAGTTGCGGTGCTGCAACCACAGCAGAATATTGCGAGTGCAGCATGAGCGGACCACGGATCGTCATCATATGTCAAGCACGTTTGGGTTCAACGCGTCTCCCCAAGAAAGTGCTTCTGCCACTGGCCGGCAAGCCCCTTCTCCTCAGATTTCTCGAGCGTGTGTCTCGTTCTCGATTGGCACACAG
>CALMZQ010000070.1 GCA_937870915.1 uncultured Ignavibacteria bacterium | reverse complement strand
AGAGGCTATAAAGCTTATCCCGCGCAGGCCAAAGTTCTGCTTCAATGCAGTGTATGGCACGCTGAATACAGGTCCTGCTACGGCATCCCATATTCAAGGCAAGTTGGACGTAACGATCAACTTTGAAGCGAAAGCTCTATAAGCTTTGGTGACCTGTTTAGGTGACCTGTTTAGGCAATTCCAACGGTCAGATGCGTTTCGCGTGTCTGACCGTTCTTGTTTCTAGAACTTCGACTTCATGAAGAGTGATTCTGGGATTGCGCGAACAATCGCCATGATGAGTCGCCAAATGCCTGGGGTATACAACACCTTTGTGCGTTTATTGATTGCACGTTCGATATCATACGCAACCACTTCAACATTAGCCATAAGGGGTAGTTTAGTGCCGTGGGTCATTGGTGTATCTACGGGACCAGGTTTTACGGTAAGTACATGAACACCCTTGGGAGCAAGCCTCGCACGAAGACCGGAGTAGAAGGCCGTAATGGCAGACTTTGCCGACCCATACGCGTAGTTACTTCGCCTGCCACGTTCGCCAGCTACAGAAGAGAGTCCAACCAGCGAGCCCCCTCCCTGACCTTCCAAAACATTTGCATACCGGTGAGAAATGGAGATCACACTCACGGCATTTGTCATGAAGGAATCGATCGTTGCATCAACATCAACATCGAGGAGTTTTTGATCAGGCATAACGCCATGCGCTATGAGAACACAATCGATGTGTCCAAGATCTGCTACTGAACGCGCAACAAGATCAGCATGTACATCTCGCATACGCAGATCCGCTACATATATGGATGCTCTCTTAGCCCCGCGTGCAAGAAGGTCCGATGCAACAGTGCGTACCTTTTCCTCCGAACGGGCAACAAGGAATAACTGAACACCCTGCTCCGCATAGCGCCGGGCAACACTTTGCGCGATAGCGGATGTTGCTCCGATTATAACCATCGTTGAAATTGTTGATTTCACGTTTGTGCCTATTGGTCAGAATTGATCCTTCGCCAGAACGAGCTTGACATAGCTGGGTCGACGAAGGGTAGAAATCGGTCGAGTTCCGGATACATGGCGCGGAACATCCGCCCCTTTATACGTGCGTCCTTAGCCGCATACACTCTACCGCCTACGGACCTGACGATCTCATCACAGCGGTCGAGTGCGTCAAAGAGTTTGGCACCCGAGTTTGGCATATCAAGCGTAAGCGTCAATCCTGGTCGAGGAAAAGACAAAATGCCGGGTGAAGTAACGTTCCCAAACTTTTTTACGACAGCGAGGAATGACGACACACGTCCGCGTTGAAGTTCCGAAAGGATGGCTTGCATGGATTCCAATCCACCATCGCTTGGAACAACACACTGATACTGCAACATTCCACGCTTTCCATAGAGAAGATTCCACTTGCCAATAGAGTCCAACGGATAGAAAAACGATTCACAATCAACGGTTCGTTTGACGATGGCGGAACGTTGTTTCCCATACCACAACGTGTTAAACACCTTGATCGTAGGATAGCTCAACAACCATGATGGCGGTTGGAAGGGTATGGTGATACGGGGCTCAGCAGTTCGTGTTGTGAGTGTTGCATCCGGAGCGGTAGAGAACCTGCCCCGAAGTACAAGCCCCTTGCCTAGTTTGGCTCCGCGTGTTGTAACATCAACCCAACTAACTGTGTAGTCCCAGGCTGCATCAGATTCATCAGTTACACGCACTACATCTCGGAGGGAGGAGACCTTGATGCTCTCTTCTTCGATACGTCGCGATACTATACGTGTTAAATGGATCTCGACCCATGTCACTACTCCTGTAAGACCTAGACCACCGATTGTTGCGTTGAATAGTTCACCATTACTGTTTGGTGAACACGTCACACGTGATCCATCAGATCTCAAGAGTTCAAATTGTGAGACATGGCATCCAAACGTACCAACGCGATGGTGATTCTTCCCGTGGACGTCATTGGCAAGTGCGCCACCAATCGTAACGTACTTCGTGCCTGGAGTTACAGGGACAAACCAGCCGTGTGGGATAGTCACTTTGAGGAGGTCGGCGATTGAGAGTCCGGCTTCAGCACGTATAAGCCCCTTTTCACGATCGAATACGTGTATGTGGTTGCAATGCTCCATTGCCAGAACAAGACCACCATCGTTGAGGCAGACATCACCATACGACCTACCGAGGCCATAGGCAAGGATCGGTTGTTGATCTCCATGAAGTTGGAGATCGGACGTCCATGCAACATCGTCAACCGAGCGCGGAGTTGCGCGAGGAAACCGTCCCCATGATTCTGGTGCCGCTGAACTCATTACAGTGCAGCCGCAATAGCAATTGAAGCAATCGTAGCGCCAACAACCCACGATGCAGGATCGCGCGCAGCAAAGACGATCGGATCGTCGTGCATACCACCACGTGTGGCCGTAAGCCACAAGTGACTCAACCAATAGACAAGGCAGGGGGCTATGAGCCACATCATATATGGTCGTGTATAGAGCGATTGCACTTGAGGTCCATTCACATAGAGTGTAAAGACCAACACGGCAACAAATCCTAGCGATGCACCGGCAACGAGAACGAAGCTTGCATCACCTGCATGATATCCTCTTCCCGAAACTGTTCGGCCATCTCGCTCGATAGTATCCAGCAATTCTGTGTAGCGTTTAAGAAAGGCAAGGCTCATGAAGAGAAACAGCGAGAATCCAAGGAGCCATGTTGAAACAGGGACATCTGCTGCCGCGCCCCCTGCCGCCATACGAAGCGAGTAGAGTCCGGCAAGGGCGATAACATCAACGAGCACGAGGCGTTTCAACGCAAAGGAATAGGTAGTGGTGACTATTGCGTAGAGTCCAAGCCACATCGCAAACGCAATGGGCATGTGCACATACGCCACGTAGGCGGCGACCAAAAGGAGCACAACCAGAATGATCAATGCAGTTCGAACAGAGAGATGTCCGGCTGCTAGAGGCCGCCCCCTCTTTCGCGGATGTGCGCGATCGTGTTCAAGATCTACGATGTCATTGAGAATGTAGACTGCAGATGCCGTGCAGGAAAACGCAACGAAGCCTAGGCAACATAGGATCAAGGCATTCAGGTCGGTGATGCGATGCGCCAGAGCTACCGGTACGAAGAGCAGAAGATTCTTCACCCACTGATAGACTCGCAGCTGTTTGGCAACGACAGATATAAAAGATGGGCTAACTGCCATGTCGATCGAAGTAGTCCTCTAATTCAGGGTCAAAAAGTCCGTCTCGTACTTCACACACACAAAGGTGTTCTTCATCTTCCGACGTGATCTTGCGTGATACTCCATATCGTTCTGCTAGGTCGCAGAGTCTACGTGCATCTTCGAGGTGATTATGGAATCTCATTTCGGCATATTCTTTTGCAGAAAACGTTGAGATAAGAAACTGCCAATCAGAGGCTTGGAGCAGCAAGAGTTGACGGATGGCATTTTTTGCGATACGTCGCATAGTCCCGTCCCATGTGCGCATCGGATGTTTCTCAAACAAGAGTCGCATGCGACGTTCAAGGTTGTATTCCTTCTCCCATGTCCACTGAGTTTCCGGATTCATCCACACCGTGTCATTACCGTTCTTGCCCCATGAAGATTCGGGGAGGGCGATTTCACAGGATGGGTTCGCGGCATCAAGGCGTTCTGATGCCGTTGTAGTAGCGAGCATGGAGGACGCGTGGATCCCTCGGATAACATGCTCTAAGAACACCGGTCCTTCGAACCACCAATGTCCAAAGAGTTCCGTATCAAATGGCAAACACAACGTTGGAACGCGATCGGTTGAAGCCATGCGGTGCTTCACCGCAACATCGAGGATATTCACAAAGTGTTGTGCGTGTGCGAAAACCTTTGATTCCGCCCACTCGGGTACATAGGGCTGTTTAAGCCCCATATCACCTTTGACATCAGTAACACGCCAATATCGATGAGCAGACCGGAAATATTTCTTGTGGAAGTCTAGGTAGTCCGGGTCTCCCGGGTAACCAGATTCACCACTCCATACTTGTAGTGCTATCTGCATATGGCGGGTAAACACCGCGGCATTCTCTCCATGATCCTCTCCTGATACGCGGAAGATGTCAAACGCGCTGCGTTCGTCGAGCATTTCGCGTGCTGTACCGTACGTTTCCGTGTAGGCCGTACGCAAGCCACCCGGACCGCGAACACCGATAGGCTTAGACTGGCGGAGAGCTTCTTCATCCGTTACAAAAAAGTCTAAGCCATGCCGGTAAAGAATCTGCTCAATGCCCTGTCTGGTTCTTGCAACACTGTAGGCTGGCACGGATAGCAGGGTTCGCCAAGGATACGATGGGCGATAGGCACACTCAGGAAGCCAGATGCCACGCGGTTTGCGACCAAATCGATGGACATAGGAGCTCACGGCCAGTTCCACCTGGAGATCCACACTTGCATCTTCGGCTAGTAGTGGCAGATATCCGTGGGTAACGCCACACGTCATCACCTCTATTGCACCTACATCCTGTAAACGTTTGAGCTGTGCAACGATGTCACCCTGGTACGTACCGTTGTAGTCCTCCCAACATGTACGATACCACGATTCCCACATATGCGTTAGCCGAAGGATCTCTTCAGGAGCCCCTTCTTGTTCCATGTGTGTTCTATCAACGCGGGCCAATTCGGCATGCTCTAGGCAATAGTGTTCAAAAAGCTCCCGGAAATCCGGATGCGACAATTGTTCACAAAGCACAGGTGAGATGTCAAACGTGATTCCCGGACGTATACCGTCTTCAAGCAGCCTGTCACACATCCGAAGCATCGGTACGTAACACTCTGCAACTGCTTCACAAAGCCAGTCACTACCATGAGGCCACGTTCCGTGATGCAGAACGTAGGGCAAATGTGTGTGCAGGATGAAGGTAACCATGAGACACTGCAAGATACCACTGCCGGAAACGGAGAACGCCACGGCAGCGAACTACCGTGGCGTTTTTTATGGGGCGAGCGACGGGGCTTGAACCCGCGACAACCAGAGTCACAATCTGGGGCTCTACCAACTGAGCTACGCCCGCCATGAACCACGAATATACGGAATCTGCGCCACCCATTTTTGACAGGGGGAATGTAGGCCAGATGGTTTTTCCGTGTATATTGGAGCTGTCCCCACGCGGCAACGACATCCGTTAGCTTGCATTACAACGATACGGGACACACCTCCCCCTTCGAAGAATTTGTCCGATACAACGTTGGCATAGCCACGTACACAGCAGTGTGATTTTCACCAGCAACCCTTTCCCTACGAATGGCAGACGAACAAACCTCCCCAGACGGAGCTCCTGAGCGCGCACCTCGTGCGCCACGCGCCCGCAAAACAACTGCAAAAACAAAGCCGGCCGCCGAAGCAGCCGCGCCGCCACAACCGGCCGATGAAGCACCAGTTCGTGCTCCGCGACGTATTCGCAGAGATCCTCGAGACGAGCCGCAAGAATCACCCGCCGATTCGCGCAGCTCACAAGGTGAATCCCGAGATCAACAAGATTCAAGTGAATCACGTGATCAGAGAGAACCTCGTGAACCTCGTGAACCTCGTGATCAGCGTGATCAGCGTGATCAGCGTGAACCACGTGATCAGCGCGATCAACGTCGCGAACCCCGTGAACAACGTGGTGAAGGACGTGGTGAATTCCGCGACAACCGAAATCCTCGCGATCAGCGAGACAGGCGCGGCGAACAACCAAGAGAACCCCGCCAGGATCAACCACGTGAACCACGCCAGGATCAACCGCGTGAGCCACGGCAAGATCAACCCCGCGATCATCAGCGCGAACAACGGCATGATCAGCCACGTGAACAACGGGGCGAACATCGCGACTTCCAGGGTGGACGGAATGACCGAGGCGACTTCCGTGATGGTGGACGCGATAGATTTGGCGGACGCGATAGAAATCGCAGACGCAATAACAACAACAATAGCCGCGGCAGAGATCGCGCACCCGAACAGTTTTCAAGTCGAGACCGAGAACGTGCCTACGAATTGGAGTTGGAGCGCGAAGAACGCGAGTTCATGCCAACAGGCCCGGTCATCGACATCAACGAGCTCAAAACAAAGAAGGTTGCCGAACTCGTAGAGACCGCACAGAAGCTTGGCCTGGAAGATTTTGCCGATCTCAAAAAGCAGGATCTCATCAATCGGATCGTTGAAGCCGAAAATGCGCGCCAAATGAAGGAATCGCATCGTGAAGGCATCTCCGTTACAACAGGAGTTATCGAGCTACTACCGGATGGATACGGATTCATGCGCTCTGCTGATTTCAACTACCTACCATCACAAGATGATGTGTATGTAGCCCCTTCTCAAGTGAGACGATACGGGCTTCGGACCGGCGATACGATCAAGGCATACATTCGCGCACCAAAACAAGGTGAGCGGTTCTTTGCTCTGATCAAGGTGGATTCGATCAACTATATTCCGTTCATCGAGAACATTCCTCGTCCCCTCTTCGAAAATCTCACGCCGTATTATCCAACGAAGAGACTCATTCTCGAAACGTTGCAGAGTGAGTTCAGCACTCGGATCATCGATCTCGTTTCTCCGATCGGTAAGGGTCAACGTGGTCTGATCGTATCTCCTCCAAAGGCCGGCAAGACGGTTCTCCTACAGAAACTCGCTAACGCCATCACACGCAATCATCCGGAAGTGAAGCTCATCGTCCTTCTGATTGATGAACGTCCGGAAGAAGTGACAGACATGATGCGAAGTGTAAAGGCCGAAGTAATCGCATCCACGTTTGATGAATCACCGGAACGTCACGTTCAGGTCAGCGACATGGTTATCGAAAAGGCAAAACGTCTCGTTGAAGCAAAACAAGATGTTGTGATCCTGCTCGATTCCATCACACGCCTTGCACGTGCACACAACACGGTGGTACCACAGTCGGGCAAGATCCTTTCCGGTGGTGTAGATGCCAACGCTATGCAACGTCCAAAGAAGTTCTTCGGTGCTGCACGGAACGTAGAAGAAGGGGGCTCCCTAACGATCATCGCAACGGCACTTGTTGAAACAAACTCGCGCATGGATGAAGTGATCTTTGAGGAGTTCAAAGGGACGGGTAACATGGAACTTGTGCTCGATAGAAAGCTATATGAGCGTCGGATCTTCCCTGCTATCGATGTCAACCGATCCGGAACACGCCGCGAAGAACTGCTTCTTACTCCGGATGAACTCGCAAAGATCTGGGTTCTACGTAAGGTCCTTGGAGACGATCCACCCATCGAGTCGATGGAAACGCTCCTCGAACGTATGCGTGCAACACGATCAAACGAAGAGTTTCTAAAGACACTCAACAGCTAATCCTGTGTCAACGGTAATGAACGCCCAGAACGTCCGTGCGATGAATCTCTCTCTCGCTACGGGCGTTCTGATGCTCGTTGCAAAGTGGATCGCATTCGGACTCACGGGCTCGTCAGTGATCTTTTCCGATGCAGCTGAGAGTGTAGTTCATATCGTTGCTGTGTGGTTTGCATGGTATGCATTACGGGTTGGTGCCAAGCCCCCTGATGCAGATCACCCATACGGTCACGACAAAGTGAGCTTTCTCTCGGCAGGTATAGAAGGTGGACTGATCTGCATTGCCGCTATCGTGATCATCATCAGCGCCGTACAAAAACTTATCATCGGCGTAGAGCTTCAGAAGCTCGAGATCGGTATGAGTATTACGGCTGGTGCAGCTATCGTCAACCTCGCACTCGGACTCTACCTCCTTCGCACAGGCAGACGTAATCGTTCGCTTGTGATCGAAGCCAATGGCCGACATGTGATGACAGACGTTTGGACCAGTGCCGGAGCAGTGGTTGGACTCTTCGTAGCACAGTGGTCAGGCCTGTTATGGTTGGACCCTGTTATCGCAATCCTCTTTGGCGCAAACATCATCCGCGAAGGTGGAAATCTGGTGATGATCTCTGTAAGGGGGCTTATGGATACCGCAGATCCTGTTCTCCTTACCAACACTCAAAAGATCCTCGACGACTATTGCACGGTCCATGGCTGCACTTCTCATCGTCTGCGCCTACGAACATCAGGTAATATGGTCCATATCGACTACCATCTACTTGTACCAGACGATATGCGCATGCAAGACGCACATGAACTAGCTACCGTCCTCGAAGACAAGATCAAAACTTCCTTCGATTGCGATGCAGAAGTGTTCACACACTTGGAGAGCTTTTCACAGCCAGAAGGACATGTTTAGAGTGCTAGATTGTTAGAGTGCTAGATTGTTAGAGTGCTAGAGTAACGCCATAACGTCATTTCGTCATATGGCTATTGATGCGTCTAAGCGCTTCGTTGATGTTCTCAATGCTGTTAGCATATGAGAAGCGAATGAAGCCCTCACCGTGCGCACCGAAGGCAGTTCCGGAGAGGCAGGCAACGCCGGCTTCATTGAGAAGGAAGTCCGCAGCTTGTTGGGAGGTCATCCCAGTGCCTGTGATATTAGGAAACACGTAAAATGCTCCGTGCGGCTTGAGGCAACGGAATCCCGGGATCTTATTGAGTCCGTCTACAATAACATTTCGGCGGTGTTCGAACTCTTTGAGGAAGTCATTCACAAAGGGCAGGGTTCTGTCATTGAGTGCTTCGATGGCAGCCATCTGAGAGAATGAGCTTGTGCAGGACGTGCAGTTTGTTTGAAGCTTCGCTACAACTTTTGCGATGTCCTTTGGAAACAACCCATATCCAAGGCGCCAGCCGGTCATTGCAAAGGTCTTTGAGAATCCGTCGAGGATGATGGTGCGTTCTTGCATGCCATCGAACTCTGTGATCGACGTGTGTTTGAAGTCGCCGTAGGTAACCTGCGAATAGATCTCATCACTCAACACGATCAGATCATGTTTGATAGCCAGGGCCGCGATCTGTTCTAGGTCTTCGCGTGTAAGAATGCCCCCTGTAGGATTCTGTGGCGTATTGAGAATCACCATTCGCGTCTTTGGAGTGATGCGTGCTTCGAGATCAGCAACATCAAAACGGAACTCTTTTTCTTCGCGTAGTGGCAGGGGTACCGGTACAGCGCCGAGGAAGTTGATCACCGACTCATAGATCGGGAAACCGGGATTAGGATAAATCACCTCATCACCCGGATCGATCACGGCCATCATCCCATAGAACATGATCGGCTTTGCACCTGGCGTGATGACCACGTGATCTGCATCCCAGATGTTATAGCCGCGCGTTTTGTTCGTGTAGTCCGCAATGGCCTGACGTGCCTCCGGAAGGCCTGCTGCCGGACCATAGTGCGTGAATCCATTGTCCAACGCATCCTTCGCAGCCTGAATGATATTCGGCGGTGTATCGAAATCGGGCTCACCTATCTCCAAATGCACAATGTTCTTGCCTTGTGCTTCGAGGGCGCGGGCCTTAACGAGGACTTCGAATGCGGTTTCGGTACCGAGGCGTGAGATGCGTTCTGCAACGTGCATGGACATAAGGAGAGAAATGGAGAAATCTTCTGTTCCGAACGCGCAAAGATACGCGTGGTTAGATCAGACGCGATCAGGAATCTGCGGAGGTGTGATCACGATTGATCGGACGTCATCATTGGCCTCGTCTGTGTTGATCGCAACAGTCCATCGTTTTGCCGGCATGAGATGCGCAGCCTTCTCGGGCCATTCAATGAGTTTGATCGCATCATGTGCAAAAACCATGTCATCAAATCCTACTTCGGCCAGTTCCGCAGGAGAATCTATCCGATAAAGATCTACATGATAAATCTTCACCGGCGTACCGTCCGGCGTGATGCCGTCGTATTGGTTGATGATTGTGAAGGTTGGACTCGTAACTAGATCTTCTACCGCAAAAAACCGGCAGATTCCCTTGACGAATTCCGTCTTCCCTGCGCCTAGTTCACCTTCAAGTGCAACAATGTCTCCGTTCTGCAGATCTGCAGCGAATTGTTCGCCCTGAAGGATCGTCTGGCTTTCACTTTCTGACCGGAGGGTCAATGCCTCCATGGAGTTCCGTCCCGTACTGAACACAGATCCCGGGACGGGTCAAAAAGACCGTTGTCTACCGGGGCTCCAAAGTTACCACTGGAAGCACCATCTCTTCGAGGGAAATCCCACCATGTTGGAAGGAATCCCTGTATTTCTGGAGGTAATGGTGGTAATCGGTTGGGTAGATGAAGTAGTGGTCTTCCTTTGCGATCACTACACTGGTGGCAGATCCGCCCCCTGCCGGGATCTTATAGGCTTCGGGGTCACGGATGATCATGGCATCCCTCGACTCTGCCTTTACATTACGGCCGATTTTGTATCTAAGGTTGGTGGTGGTTTCTCGATCCCCGATCACCTTGGAACCTCTCATACAGCGCACACTTCCATGATCTGTTGTGATCACGATCTGTATGTCTGGAACGGTTGAAAGGGTGCGAAGAATGCCGTAGAACGAGCTGTGGAGGAACCAGGACCTCGTAAGTGACCGATATGCTGATTCATCAGGGGCTATCTCCTTCAGGATGGGATAGTCAGACCGAGAGTGAGCGATCATATCCACGGCGTTGATCACGATTGCCGTGAGATGATGCTTCGCATAACGCATGATATCGGCTTCGATGCGTTTACCAAAGTCTGTATCGATGATCTTCACGTACTGCAGGTCGTTCTTGAGCTTCACCCGACGTCTTTGCAGCAACAGAGCAAGAAGTTCTTTTTCGTGACGATTTAATGTGTGCTCATCACTTCCCCTCTCGTCAATCGAGAACTGCGGGTAGTGTTTGTTGATATCCGTTGGGAACAACCCACCAAAGATGCTGTTACGAGCATAGGGCGTGGCTGTAGGCAGGATGGAGCAGTAATAATCCTTTTGGATGTTGAAGAGTGGACGAATGAATTCCTCCATCATCATCCACTGATCCAGCCGCATACAGTCCACCACGATAAAGAACGTAGGCCTTCCACTAGCAAGCTTCGGGATCAGGAACGAATCGGCCACATGAGGAGAGAGTAAGGGGGCTCCATCCGGACGCTTATCCTTATCCACCAACCATTCGTGATAGTCATGTTCGATGAACTTGGAGAATTCGGCATTACACACCTTCCATTGGTCACGAAGGGATTGTTCAAGACCTACATCCGGGTGACGGTCCATCTCTACCGACCGTTCTGTGAGCTTTAGATAGACGTCCAGCCACTCAGACCAATCCATGCGATCCATGAGCCTGCGCGAGATCACCGAATATTCCTGATGGAAATCCTGTGTGATCTTCTCCTCGGTGATGCGCTGCGTTTCCAGAAACTTCTTGCAGGCAGCCAAGATCTGAGTAGGGTTCACTGGCTTGGTGAGGTAGTCGTTGATCTTCCGCCCTATGGCCTCTTCCATGAGCGATTCTTGCTCATTTTTTGTGACCATTACTACAGGAACAGACCGATCAATATCCTTGAGCACGGCCAATGTCTCAAGTCCTGAAATCCCTACCATTGACTCATCAAGGAAGATCAGGTCAAAACGTTTATTCTGGGCCAGCTCAATGGCGTCTTCACCATTCGTTGCTGTATCAACAGAATAGCCCCGCTGTTCCAGCAAGATGATGTGCGGACGGAGCAGCTCGATCTCGTCGTCTACCCAAAGGATGTTGTTCATAGTTGCCAGTTACGAGTTACCAGTTACAAGTTACTCTTTACATAGTACGAGGTTCTAGTCACGACTGAACGCCCACTTTAGTCTTTTTACTGAGCAACGAAGTAACAAGTACCTGTGTAACTAGTAACTGTGTAACTAGTAACTGTGTAACTAGTAACTAGTAACTAGTAACTAGAATTACTGCCATCGTCGTCGTCGCCTTGGCGATCAGCGTTTCCACTCCATTCTCGTCTTGACAGTAGACTTCTGCCTCACAGAAGTGGAATGTAGTGCCGGCCTTGATCACTCGGCCAACGGCACGTAGGCGGGAGCCCCTTCCCTTGCGGAGGTAGGAGACCTTGATCTCTGCGGTTACGGTGTGTTCGTTGGGACCAACCAGAGTGAAGCCGGCAAAACCTGCAGCCACGTCGGCAATTGTGGCCGTAACACCTCCATGAACCAGGCCGATCTGCTGCTGATGCTCCTTAGCCAGATCAATCACGGCTTCGACATGTCCGGGCTCGATGATGGTGAGCCGGCAACCGATATGCTTCATGAATTCCTGACGTTCTAGGTGGCCAAGGATGGTCTGGCGAAACTCAGGATTTCGTACGGTAAATGGTGGGTTGTTCATCAAGCGAAGATAATGGTCGCAGAATCCATACTGACTATCTACATTTGTCTGGGGTTGGAAACTGACTCAGGGGTCATTGGATGGAGCCAAAGGCATTTTCGAGAGAAAAGTGGCGTACGTTACGCCAAACCACAGATGAAGAGGGTATGGCCGCTGCGGGGGCAGTGATGTCCTCCTCTGAGCATTGGTCGTATCTCCATAAGATCGACGAATGGGATACACCGGGCGAAGAACCCTCAATGGACATTCCTGAAGCAGTCAGGATATTGCTCCGGGGCACTTCGCTCCCTGATTGGATCGCATCCATTCCGGATCTCGAAGGAGCCATGAAACGTTCTTGCGAACTCTTTCAAGAGTTTGCCACGGAGTTCATTCTGGCTCTTATGTGTAAGTCTCTCCCCGAATGTTATGCTGCCGGCAAGGGTTCAGACGTATTGGTCTATACCGGCCAACTAGGAGAACCCGTACGAGGTCATCCCGGCGCAGATGATGCGATGGTCCGACGTGTGATGGAGACGGCGGTTTTTGTGCGAAACGTGATGATCCATGAGAACTGGACGAATTCCCTCGTAGCAATTCGCACTATCCAGAAGATCCGCATGTTCCATTGCGGAATTCGGTACGTCATAGAAAAACGAAATGCTGCTCATAATAAGCCGTGGGATTTTGTCGAGCTGGGACAGCCGATAAATCAAATGGACATGGCCGGAACGCTCCTAACATTTTCTCAACAGTCTTGCAGAGGAGCACGTGCGTTAGGTGTTGAGATCTCGGCACAGCAGGAGCACGACTTCATCCTCCACTGGATCGTGATCGGTCATCACCTTGGCATCAATGAAGATGTGTTGCGTGCTATCCATCAACGGCCCAACGAGGTGTGGGACGACATCGCCGAATTAGAGTTTGGTCTCACGCAATTGAAGTCCGGGGTCACACTTGTGAATGCCCTGCAGAACTTCATTGAAAACCATGTTTTCACAGACATACGATTCCTCCATGTTTCTTCCCTGCTGATGGAAGATCTCATGGAGCCCCGTGCTCAGGAGGTTGTCCTTACCGGTGCATTTGCCCGTGGAGAAGCCCAATTTTTTGAGCGCATGGTTGCCTTCCTGCTCAAGACGTTACATAAACTGCTGTTGGCAATACCTTTCACCCGACGTAGCACAATTCGGCGTTTAGGTATGGGGCTTATCGAGACAACGATCGAAAAATGGGCAAAGGGTCGCAAACCCGTAATCACGATCGAGAATGAATTAGAGGAGTATGCTCGTGTTTGATGGCTTGATCGCATGGATGCAAACAGACGAGTTTTTCAACTGGTCGAAATATTCCGGTTTGGAGGCAATTCTCTTTGCCGGTGGGTGTTGGATGTGGGTAATCGTGTACGGCTTCATCATCCACGATATTCGCAAATACAAATCGTTGGAGATGCCAACATTCGTTGCTGCTGGCAACTTTGCGTGGGAAGCCAATTTCTCCTGGTTCTTTAAGTCCGATATGGGACATTTGGCTCAAGGGGCCTACCAGGCGTGGTTCCTTCTCGACATCTTCATTTGGTACAAACTCCTTACGCTGGGCAAGGTGGACACGCAGACGCCATGGCTGCGGGACCACTACAAGAAGTACGTGATCGTTCTTACGCTGATCTTTTTTGGTGGGATGTACTCCTTCTGCGCGTCAGGAATGGAAACACCGATCGGCGCGTATACGGCATATACTCTCAACGCCGCGATCTCCATCCAGTACATTGTGAATTATCTGAGGCTAGGCAGAAGCGGACAAGTGCTCTACTCCATCAATGCTGCATGGCTCAAGATGATCGGTACAGCGATGAACACGGCATTTATGGTGATTCACTTCCAGGGTAACTCCTACCTGTTCTTTGTCGGAGTTGTGATCTTCATCTTCGATATCTGGTATGCGATTGTAATGACGCGAGATCGTATGACCGGGAAAGCACCCTCACCAAAGCAGTTCGCAGCAGCACATGGTCTGGCAGTAAAGTAACATGACACTCTCCGGCTTCGAATTCACAGCCTCGATCCACGAGTCTTCACAAGCTATCGTGCAACGTGGCATACGTCTACGAGATCAACGAGCCGTTGTGGTGAAGAGTGTTGCGGTGCGTGATGACACCGCGGTATACCGCTGCCGTCATCAATTCGAACTAACATCCACACTGTCTATGCGCGGTGTGATCCACACGTTAGAACTCCTGCAAACAACATCACATCTCCATCTTGTAATGGACGATGCCGGTACTCGAAATCTGCGTGATGTGATCACGGCTGGTCAAATCCCGATCGTTGACGTCCTCGTCTTTGCGGAGGGACTTGCATCGTCTCTGGAGACGCTGCATGCCCATCACATCATTCATCGCGATTTGAACCCTACGAATATCATTGTAGGCGATGAAGCACCAACGATAGCCATCGCTGACCTCGGATTAGCTGTTCGTTTGTCTCCGGCCGCCCCCTACCTCGTTACTGAATCCATGGAGGGCACATTATCCTACATGGCACCGGAGCAGACAGGCCGTGTCAGGCGTCCGATTGACGTTCGAAGTGATCTCTATGCCTTGGGATGTGTGATCTACGACATGGTTGCCGGTACGCCACCTTTTTCCAGCGATGATACGTTGGAACTGATCCACGCTCAAATCGCACGAATTCCCATTCCGCTCAGAGAACACCGGAGTGACTGTCCGCAGGCACTCTCAGATCTTGTTGCGATCCTTCTGCAGAAAGATCCTGATCAACGATATCAGAGTGCATATGGTGTGCGACATGACGTGAACGCCATCCAACGGTCGATGTCGACAGGTGCCACAGTTACACTGAGGTCCAATGACCGTAGTGAACGATTCGTAGTCTCACAACGGCTACACGGCCGCACGCGTGAACTAATAACGTTGCGAACGGCTCATGGGAGCACACGTTCAGGCCGTCTGCAGTCCGTGATCGTCCGTGGAATGGCCGGCAGTGGCAAGACTACAATGCTGCGCACGTTTGAGCGCGAAGCGCGAGCCGAAGGGTCCTTAGTGATCTCCGGTAAGCAAGATCAGTATGCGCAGGGACTTCCTATGTCGAGCCTGATACAAGCCGTATCAGGTTTCATTCGACATCTGCTGCGTGAACCACAAAACATTGTTGATCAGTGGCGAGATCGCCTACGGGAATCGATCGGCAATAATTTGTCGGTAGTTGTGAAGGCTGTTCCTGATATGCGATTCTTGATTCGCGAGGAACAAGATGTGATCTCGTCAACAGCGCAGGAAATGCAGGTACGACTCTATACGGCACTCGCATCAATGCTGTCCTGTATTGCTGAACATGGTCGGGACTTGATCGTCCTGCTTGATGACCTTCAATGGGCCGACCACGCAACATTTGAACTTCTTGCCATGCTTGGCAATAAGATCCCTGATGCTCGTATTCTGATCGTGGCAACAATCCGAGCTGAAGAAGTACTTGCGGCGGATCACCCGCTTTCCGTTTGGATGCAACATGCGGCCTCATCTCCACTTCCACTACAAGTTGTGGACGTTCACCCGCTTGGAACTGAAGCAATGACTGAGCTTGTGTCCGAGACATTTCAACTCGGACGAGCACAAGCAACTGGGTTAGTTGACGCTATGCATCAACGCACAGGAGGCAATCCCCTCTTCAATGTGCAACTGATGAATTATATGGTCAACGAAGGCATCGTCTACTACGAACGGGGGCGGCGTCAGTGGGTTTGGGATGATGAGCGCCTGCGTAAAATGCCGATGCAGTTTGATGTTCAGGATCTCATCGCCTCGCGATTTGAGCAGTTGGACGCATCATCAATGCGACTGATAGCGGTAGCAGCGTGTATCGGAACATCATTTTCAGTTGAACGCGTCTCGAGTGTAGCCGGCGTTCCCCTCGCGGAGGTCGTAGCCGGTCTGGATAAGGCCATGGCTGCCGGACTCATCACCTGGGGTGATGCTTCGATGACAAATGTCTTCGAGTTTATACACGACAGAATTCAGCAGATCGCGCATCAGTCACTTTCTGATGAGGACCGGCAACAGGTGCACGCATCAATCGCACGGTCGTTTCTCAATGGTGAGCGCGATATCGACGAAGAAGACCTACTCACCGTTGCAAGCCATATCGAGAGTGCACTAGGTGCATTGTCCGATCGGAACGAGCGCGATCAGGCTTGTTTGTTATTGTATCGAGCAGGGCATCGTGCACGGTCGGGCGGTGTGCTACGCACCGCACGTCTACATATAGAAATGGGGCGCAGCCTAGAACACGAGTCTCTTTGGGTCTCACATCACGATCTACTGATGCAGGCCTCTCTGGAATTGGCAGATTGTGTTGGCGCTGTAGGCGACTACACGTTAGCAGATTCCATCATTGCTCAAACGTTACAACGTGCACGCACGCCCCTTGAACGTGCAAGAGTAAAATACCTTCATGTAACTATCCTTGTGGTGCAAGCTCGGTTTGAGGAGACATTGAGTGGTGGAATTGAAGCGTTAGCCGAGCTTGGAATCAAGGTCAAGCCAAATCCTTCAAAGGTCGATGTCATAAAGATGTTGGTTAAGACGTGGCGTGCCGTAAAGGGTCGATCTCCGTCCGAACTTGGACAACGTCCATTCAATAACGACGATCGGCTGAAGTTGGCATCGGAGATTCTCTTCCTCCTCACATCGCCCGGATTCAACTTCAGCATCGATCTGCTGTCATTCATCGTCCTTGTCAGGACCTACCTTGTAATGAAGCACGGTCATAGTGACGTTTCGATCGATGCGTATGCAATGTTTGGCCTCGTACTCGGCGGAATGTCCATGCCCAAACGTGCGGCATCATTCGCCCAGCTCTCTATCGATCTGGTGTCTCGTACAATGGACGCAGGGGCTCGCATCCGCGCGCATAACATCAGTGCAGGAAACGTCCTTCTCTGGACGCGGCCAATTTCAGATTGTATCGCAGAGTTTCAACGTGGTGCGGAGATCGCCATTCAGACCGGCGAGCAACATGGAACCTTGTGGGGCCTTGGCGTGCAGTCCGAACAGAGACTCTTTGCAGGCTACCCTCTACTTCAGATTGCTGAATACAATGCAGAAGCCGTTCAGCTCCTCCATCGTGTGTATCAGCGAACAACGGGACTTCCATGGACAGCTCGGTATTTCGAGGCTGCGGTACAGAAGGTTATCACAGCTGTTGCACCCGACCTACCAGCTGTTGAAGATCTCACCGAGTTGATCAATAACGAGCATATGCTTTTGCAGAATATGCGCGAGAGCAAGGATGCAACGGCCATGTGTTCTTGGCTGGTAACAGATCTGCAAATCGCCACACTCCAATGGGAGACAGACAAGGCACTGCGCGTCAGTGGACAATTTGAACCTTGGAAACATGCCCTTAGCGGACAGTCATTACAAGTTGACCGTGAGTTTTATGCCGGTCTCGCAAACGCCCAACATCTCCTCGGAATGGAGAAGCCCCTTTCAAAGAAGAGTCTGCGTCAACTCGCACGTGCTGTTGGACTGTTCAAGAAGTGGAGAAGACACAATGCTGAGAACTTTGAATCGCGCTTGCAGATCCTTGCAGGTGCGCAACATCTTGTCCTTGGTAGGGCTGAGTCCTCTCTTGAATGTTTCAGTAGTGCTCTCACCTTTGCCACGGATAATGGTGATCTCCTGATGTCGGCCATCGCTGCAGAGTGGTGTGTTCATGCAATTGACCGGACAGCGATGCGCGACGCAACCAAGTTCTACCGTCAGCGTGCTTCTGCTGCATGGCGGGCATGGGGCTCTCCGATCCTAGCAGAAAGACTAACGATCATCGAATCCACGGCCCGTGGAGAATCGCGATACGACCGTCCGACCATCGCACAAACAACACTTGCAGGCAGTGTTGGACTTCGACAAGAGACCATCGACATCGACACAGTTCTCAAAGCCTCCAGTGCCATTAGCGGCACGATCGTGTTTGAAGACCTCATACAAGACATGATGCGTATCGTGCAGGAGAATGCCGGCGCAGATAGGTCGGTATTGGTGTTACAAGATGGATCCCAGTTCTATGTTGTTGCAAGCACAACACTGCAAGGCACGATGATGTTGCCTCTGAAAGAACTCGTAGAGGCTACCGATCTTCTATGCAGGCCTTTGGTCTTACAAGGTTTACGCACTGGGAACACGATCGTTGTTGATGATGCTTCAACGGATGATGAACTCTCGTCAGATCCCTACATCGTATCCAACGGACCACGGTCTGTAATGGCGCTTCCTATAGCTCATCAAGGGCGACTGATCGGACTCTTGTACTTTGAGAACACCAACACAACACATGCATTTACTCCTTCGCGTACCCGCGTCTTGCAACTGCTGAGCAGTCAGATCGCCGTCTCCATTGAGAACTCACGGCTATACGATGTGCAGGAACGTCTGCGTGTTGCATCAGCACGTTTCGTTCCAACAGAGTTCTTGGAGTCACTTGGACGCGACAGTATTCGAGATGTAGTTCTAGGTGATGCTGTTCGGACCACCATGACGGTTCTCTTTGCTGACATTCGCGGCTTCACATCGATCGCCGAACGGTCTACTGCCGAAGATGTCTTCAAACTTCTCAATCGATACCTAGCAGGCGTTGTACCGGTCATCCGAAACAATCATGGATTTATCGACAAGTTCATCGGTGATGCAGTAATGGGTCTTTTCCCTCGAGAACCTGCCGATGCAGTACGCGCGGCAATCGACATAGCCCACGCTGTGAAAACTGTCAACATTGAACTTGAAGCAGAAGGACTGCCCCCTCTTGCTGTTGGGATTGGAATCCATACCGGAGACATCGTATTGGGTACTGTTGGTTCGGATAGGCGCATGGATACAACGGCCATCGGAGACACTGTGAATGTAGCAGCACGTTTGGAGGCACTCACCAAGGAGCGTGGCATCGGCATACTCATCAGCGATGATGTCCGCAAGACTGTTGCCATGGAGAATATCACTTTTGTTGACGAAGGCGCGGAACACATTCGCGGCAGGTCTCAACCAATTCACATCTTTGATGTTCGGTTCTGATATGTTGTTACTCCTCATCATTGCGCTTTGTATTCTCACGGCAACAGTTGCTACCATCGTCCATATTGTGATTCACAAACGGATGAAAGGGGCTATCCTCGAACCACACAATGAGGTGACTGCAGCTGTGTATGCAACATTTGGTGTGCTTTACGCTGTGATCCTTGGCCTGTTGGTGAGTCACGGGCAAACGCGACGAGACCTCGTTGCTGAATCATCTGTCCGCGAAGCAGCCATGTTAGTTGACATAGCTCAAGCCTCACGCTCCTTTGATCCTAGGATCGCTGACTCACTTCGGGCTTCCTGTTTGCGTTATGCAGAACATGTAGCACAGAAGGAATGGAGCACCGACCTAGAGCAAAACAGGATCAAGACCCACCACCATCACTTTGGTCAGATATGGAACATCGTCCGATCGATCGATCCTGTTGGACCTCGTCAAGAATCCGTTTATCTCTCCATGCTGGACATCCTTGGCAGCATGTCTGAAGAACGGTATCAACGGATTGCAGCAACGGGAGATCACATGAGCCCCTTTCTCAAGGTTGTATTGCTCATTGGTGCTGGTGTAACAGTGGTCTTTCTGTGGTTCTTTGGAATGCGCGATCGCAGGATCCACCTCATGTATACGTGGTTGGTGACATTAATGCTCGCTCTTGTCCTTGTTCTGATCTTTGCGTTGGACAATCCGATGCAACAAGGGGTTGGGGTGAAGCCTGATGCCTATTTGCGCGCTGCAGAAGATTTACGAACTCTTTCCGTTGACTAATCACTGACTTCAATCGTCTTTACCTCTGCTCCACTGACATCGAGAGGTAGAACATGAATTTCAACAAGCTTACCCTAAAGGCCCAAGAGGCTTTACAGAACGCCCAACAGATAGGCGCTGACAACGAGAATCAGGCAATAGAACCCGTCCACCTCCTCGCAGCTATGCTACAGGATACCGATGGCGTTGTAATGCCAATCCTCACGAGAGTGGGCGTACATGCCGAATTCATTCGTCAAAAGACAAACGATCTGGTTCGGCTTCTGCCCAAGGTGCAAGGATTTGGCGGCACCCACCTTTCTAACGACACGCAACGGGTGATGCAGGATGCCTTTAAGGAAGCAACTGGGTTGAACGACGAATACATCTCAACAGAGCATGTACTGTTGGCACTCGTCTCCTCGAAAAACTCGGCCGGTCAGCTCCTAAAGGACCAAGGTCTCACGAGAGATGCCGTGCTCAAGGTACTGAAAGACCTCCGCGGAAATCGTCGCATCACGGACCAAAATCCTGAAGACAAATACCAATCGCTTCAGAAGTATGCACGAAATCTGAACGAAGAGGCTCGTAAGGGCAAGATCGATCCAGTGATCGGACGTGAAGAAGAAATCCGACGAGTACTGCAGGTGCTATCTCGTCGTACCAAGAACAACCCTGTCCTCATCGGAGAACCGGGTGTTGGTAAAACTGCCATTGTTGAAGGACTCGCCCAACGCATCGTTTCGCAGGACGTACCTGAGACGCTGCAGTCGAAAACCATCTACTCCCTCGACATGGGAGCATTAATCGCCGGCACACAATTCCGCGGTCAGTTCGAAGAACGACTCAAAGCCGTGGTTAAAGAAGTCAGCGAATCAAATGGAGAATTCATCCTCTTCATCGACGAGCTTCACACCCTCGTAGGTGCAGGCGCTACGGGCGGCGCTATGGACGCTGCAAACATTCTCAAACCTGCCCTTGCCCGCGGAGATCTGCGTGCCATCGGCGCAACCACGCTTGATGAGTTTCACAAGCACATCGAAAAAGACCCGGCACTTGAACGTCGGTTCCAGAAGGTCTACGTTGCCGAACCCACGGTTGATGATGCCATCAGCATTCTCCGTGGTCTCAAGGAGCGTTATGAGGTTCACCACGGCGTGCGTATCACTGACGGCGCAATCGTAGCTGCCGCTCAACTCTCCCACCGCTACATCACCGACCGATTCCTGCCGGATAAGGCAATCGACCTCGTTGACGAGGCCGCATCAAAGCTTCGGATCGAGATCGATTCTATGCCGGAGGAACTTGATTCTCTTGAGCGCAGGATCCGCCAGCTAGAGATCGAGCGCCAAGCACTGCTGCGCGAGATAGCCTAAACGTGTTGCATCTATCTATCTAGCTAGATTGCAAAATATCTAGCTATTTCGCATGTTGTCTGTCACACTTCACAGGTCAACAGGCACTACCATGATTATGGTCAACATGCACAAGGCAAAGTCGACACTTTCCCAACTCGTTGAGGCCGTTCTCGCCGGCGAAGAGGTGGTCATATCACGTCGGGGAACACCGGCTGTCAAGATCGTACCGATCTCTCAAGAGTCAGAGGAAAACCTCCGGCCTATCGGCCTCGGTGTGCTCGCTGGTGCTGCACAGTCAAGCACGAACCACTCCAACTACTCGGTGGCGGATGACTTCGCCGATGACAACGATCCCAACGATCCATTGAACTGGTAATGCCGAACATTCTGCTGGATACCCATGCGTTGTTGTGGTTCGATCAAGAACCGGATCGATTCACTCCAAAGGCCCGGAAGGCATTACGTAGTAAGGCCACCACGATCTTTGTCTCCCCGGTAAGCGTGTACGAGTTGCAGCGCAAGCTCGCGATCGGCAAGCTGCCACAGGCGGCCAGTCTGGTCCAGAACATTGAACGTCGCATGGTTGACTACGACTTCCGTTTCTTGCCGATCACCGCTCGACATGCGCTCCTTGCCGCTCGACTCGAATGGGCTCATCGCGATCCATTCGATCGCCTTCTTGTAGCCCAGGCCATGGATGAGCGCTGCACCATCGTGACCACCGATCATCGTTTTAGCGAAGCGGACGTTAACATCCTCTGGTGACGCCCTTGATCACCAACAAAGAATAGTCATCAGTCATTAGTCATTAGTCATTGGTCATTGGCTCAACGCCATTGGCGTAAGAACTCCAGCCGCTCTTGCAGTTGCGCAACCGGCACAAGGAGTTTGTCCTTGCCGAAGATGCCGTCTTGTTGCGAGCTGAACACGAGTTCGTAGTCCTTGCTCATTACGATGGCTTCTTCCGGGCAGACTTCTTCGCAGAATCCACAGTAGATGCAGCGGAGCATGTTGATCTCGAACTTCTCCGGGTACCGCTCTTTGTCTTGCTCGGTTTCTGCAGCGCGTACTTCTATGGCTAGGGCCGGACAAACCCGCGAACAGAGGCCGCAAGCAACGCAACGTTCTCCGTCTTCTTCGAGAACAAGAACAGGACGGCCACGATATGAACCTTCGGGGATCCAGCGCTCTTCAGGGTACTGACGTGTGAACGATGGCTTGAACATCTGCTTGAACGTCAAACCAAGCCCCTTAGCGATCTCGGGCAGGTAGATGCGTTCCCAGAAAGTGAGACGTTGTGACTCAGTATTTGAAGTAATGTTTGCCATTGAGGAAGTTACGGAGTTACTGGGTTACGGGGTTACTGGAAGAAGAGGACTCCAAGTCCAGTAAGGACTACGTTTATGAGCGAGATAGGAAGGAGGACCTTCCACCCGAGGTTCATGAGCTGGTCATAGCGGAAACGAGGTAGCGACCAACGAACCCATATAAAGACGAAGACAAGGGCAAAAGCCTTGGTCAAAAAGACCACGTGGCCCAGGAGCACAAGTGGGATGGAATTCGGCGCTAAGCCAAGAATTGTGCTATCATCAAGGAATGGAATTGCATCCCATCCACCCAAATACAATGCAGCCATGATGGCACTTGATGCAAGAATATTGGCGTACTCAGCCAAGTAGAGTAGACCGAACTTCATACCGGAATACTCTGTATGGTAGCCACCAACAAGTTCGGGTTCAGCTTCAGGAAGATCGAATGGAGCGCGGTTGGTTTCGGCAAGAGCAGTAATGAAGAACAGAATGAATCCGGCGGGCTGCAAGAATATGTACCAAATGCCGCTGGTCTGTGCTTGAATGATCTCGATGAGGTTTAGTGAACCGGCGATCAATACAACACCGATAATAGCGAGACCCATCGAGAGCTCATAACTGATCATCTGCGCTGCAGAGCGAAGGCCACCCATAAGGGAATACTTGTTGTTGGAGCTCCACCCTGCCAATGCAATACCGTATACGCCAACAGACGTCATAGCAAGCATGGCCAAGATGCCGATGTTCATGTTCGGCGCCATCGAGAGACCGTATTGTATACCGTCGATCTCAACGAGAGGACCACTGAACGGGATGATCGCATAGACCGTGATGGCAACTCCGATTGCAATAACCGGCGCCAATGCGTGGAACTTGTAATCGGCCGCTGCAGGAACGATATCTTCCTTCAGATTCAGCTTAATCACGTCTGCGAATGACTGGAATAAGCCCCACGGACCAACACGGTTCGGTCCAACACGGTTTTGAATCCAGGCTGCGATCTTTCGTTCTGCCAGAACCATATATGCTGCACACACCAACATAAGGGTGAGCAGGATGGTGGCCTGGATGACGATGATGATGAGTTGTATAAGGGACATGGCGGTTATTGCGGTTTCATCACATGTGATTCGTAAACAACGCCAACTGGCTCCGGATTCGATGCCTTACCAAGGATCAGACCTTGATGTGCATCGAGAAGTTCATAGGACATGCCGGCAAAGGGGCTAATGTGTTTTGTGATGTCGGTGAAGACATCAGAGCTTGTTCCATACTGCCACGTAGTTCCAAGCACCGACGCGATCTGACGCACAATGCTCCAGGCCGAACGGCAGTCTCGGCGCTGACCGTTTGACCAACGGTCGTTCGGGGCGCCAAACTTGTCCCACCTGCTCATTTTGAGTCCCATGGAACGAAGATTGTCTGCTGTAACCACTGCAGGCTGGAAGCGCTGTACGCGATGCATGGTGTTTGTGAACGTACCCTCGGCTTCAGCCCAGGTTGCCGTAGGAAGCAGGATGTTGGCTTGCTTTGCCGTAACGGATTCATGTGATGCAAGCACAATGAGCGTGTCAACGGATGCGGCTGCCTCAGCAAGTGCTGGAGAATGTGTTGCCAGATCCTCGCACATTACGATCAGTGCCTTTACATCGCCGCGACGAATGCGATCTGCCATGGAATCAACACCATGTCCGTCACCCCTTGGTGCAATACCAACACTGTGCGCACCAATCGCATTAGGACTAACGTCATTCACGCGCAGGATGTCATCACCAAAACTGTGATCATTATGCTTGATATAGTCGATTGACGCGGCCTTCAAAACGTCGTGCGCCAAACGTCCCAAAACATAATTGTCCTCGTTCGATGCATGCGCAGAACCGATCACTGCAATTTGTGAACCTTTTAGATCCTTCAATGCTGTTGCTGCGGCTCCGATCGCTTCGTCCCACGTGGCATCAACCAGAACCCCTTGACGCCGGATCTTAGGTCCGCTAAGACGATTGTCGTTCACGAGTCCGGGAGCCGAAAGCCTGCCATGGTCGCACATCCAGTATGTATTCACATGCATGTTTGTGCGTGGTTCCGTGCGAAGAACCTCATTGTTCATCACGCCAATCTTGATGTTGCAACCACGCGCACATCCAGGGCATACAGAGTCTGTGAAGGACATCTCCCACACGCGAGCCTTGAATCGGAAGTCGATACTCGTAAGAGCGCCTACCGGACAGATATCAATGACGTTCATCGAATACTGACTGTCGAATGTAGTACCGGGGAAGGTGCGTATCGTGACCTTATCTCCGCGCTGTACAAACGTGAGCACCGGTTGCTTGGCAACTTCGTCGGCAAATCGAACACAGCGTGAACACGAAATACAGCGTTCACCATCGAACATTACATTCGGCCCGAATTCAACTCGTTTTTCCTTGTGAACCTTTTCTTCCCCGAACCTGCTTTGCCCCTTGGAATGCAAGAAGGCATATTCCTGGAGCTTGCACTGTCCAGCTTCATCGCAGATCGGACAGTCGAGCGGATGATTGATGAGCAGAAACTCCATCACAGCATTTTGTGCCGACTCCGCCTTTTCGCTCGAGGTGTCTACGATCATTCCCTCTGACACCGGAGTGGCACAGGCGATCTGCATTTTAGGAAACCAGTTCACAACGGGAGCCCCGTCATCTCCGTATAGGAGCGATCCTTCTGTGTCCTTTTTGTGGGAACCAACGTTCACAAGACACATCCTGCAGTTACCGGCCACTGTCAATGCAGGGTGCCAGCAAAAGTGAGGTATGGTGATGCCGTTGTCTAGAGCCGCCTCAATGATCGTTTGACCAGGTGCGGCCTCTATCGTGCGTCCATCGATGATGATCTGGGGCATGTCCGTCCTTCGTGTTTCCTATCGAACGCGTACGTCCGTCAATCGCGCAAACATACGAGAATTCAACGTCTTCATACTCCACCGATGGGGTTTGACTATCTTGGAACGTCCACCATTATTATCCCCATCGACCATGGTACGTCTCCCCACACTCGTTTTTCTCCTCCTATTCGTTGCTTCGGTACACTCCGAAGCTCAGTCTGCTAGGAGTTATCTGCCGATCTCTTTGTCCTACCTCGCGCCGGGCGGACACCTCGCCGACACGTTCGGAATCAAGCCCGGACTTGGTTTCAACCTGGGATATCAGTTCGCTATCGACCGTAATTGGCGTGTTGGTGCAAAGGGTACCTGGATGTGGTCGCCGATGAGCAACAATGAAAACGGCGATTTCTCTGAATATTCCGCAACCTATTACCAGATCTTGGCAACGGCAACCTGGCGTGCTATGAAACATGGTTGGACGCCCTACATCACGGTTGAAGGGGGCTTAGGGTTCCTCACTCTGGATGTCATGGTAGGCAACGTTCCGGTAGCAATAGATGGTGCTAGTGCCGTACGAGCATCTGCCGGCGGACTGATTGGATTCCTCGTCCCACTCTCAGATCTGTTAGACGTGGATGTGGCTGGCAGATATAATTATGCCTTTAGCGAAAACGGGTATTCTGTTATTGGAGCAAGTGTAGGCGTGGTGTATCAGCTTACGCAGTGATCGTCCACTTCCTCAATCTTGATATCGTTCTCGGAATCCTCGGCGGAGGGGTGTTTGCCTCATATGCGGTAGGTACGCCCCTTCCCTCTACCTGGTGGTTTGTGATTCCCAGCGCTACGTGGTGCCTTTACACGGCAGACAGACTGCTAGATGCGCGGCGATCGAATAGTGGATACCCTACGCTGCGGCATCAATTTCATAGCCGACACAAAACAACGCTTCTTTGTGGTCTAGTCTGCATCGGTGGTATAAGTGCCGTTGTTGGTATGAGCACTCTACCCTGGCAAAGTATGATTGTTGCTGCCCTTGTTGTAGGCCTATTCGGTATTCACCATATCTTTCAGCGCGTAACAGGATACCAATGGCTTGGTGTTGTAAAGGACTTTAACGTAGTACTAGCGTACATGGTGGCTGTGTGGGCAGTACCCTTGATCGTATCACCCACTCCATCGTGGGAAACCTGTGCAGCCATAGCAGCACACGCCTCAATGGTTTGCGCTACCATCGTCTTGGAAAGTCTACCAGATAAAACAGTGGACGAAGAACTCGATCAACCAAGCATTGCCCGTGTTCTTGGAGAAGGTGGCACTCGATCATATCTGATCGCGTCGATTATAGCCCTTGGCTTTTGCACGTGGCTCTTGCGACACACGATGTTGTGGCCGGTATCGATCACATGGATGGCCTGTGTTGCAGGGTTACCCTGGGTAGTGCGTTCCACGATCTCAACTCCGTACAAGCGTATGCTCATTGAGTTAACTCTGGCGCTACCTCTTGCAATCGAGTTTGGATATCGATGATTGCTGGGCGATCTCACTTGCGTGAAGGTGGATCTCGGGCTCAAGCTTGGCTTCTGCACTACGCCAGATGTTCTGGCATGGGAATCTATTTTCATACATGGCTCTGCCGATCACAACGGAATCAACGTTCCGTGGAACACTATTTTGGAGAGCCCAAAGATGTTGAGGCGAGGCGATACCGCCTGCCATCGTGATCTTTACAGGGGCTGCGGCCGCAACACGAATAATCGTCTCTATATCCTCGCCTGTAAGTTTTCCCTCCCAGTCCACCTCGGTGTAGATAATCCGCCGGCCACCAAGTTCAAACACATGTTTGATGAACTCTTCGTCGGCCACCATTCCAACGGACTGGCCAAGATCAACATCACTATTGTGCGCACGCACACCAAAGATCACCCGGCTCGAACCAAATTCATCGATTAACTCACGCACTCCCTCAGGATCCGTCCACGCAACGCTGCTAATGGCCACTCGATAGACGCCGGCTTCAAGAAGATTGCGATAGGCACGAACAGTTGACTGCCACGTTACAAGTTGCACAGGAATGTCCACGGCCTTTTGCATCTCTATAACTGCAACGAGATTGACATCCGACATACCCTCTGTCAACGAATCAACATCCGTTACGTGAATACACTTTGCGTTTTCTCTACGCCACAACTGGGCTAGCTCTACCGGGTGCTCGCTAATCTCTGAATACAATACCTCGGTGCCTGGCACACCCCTTACACAACGCAATGCGTGCCCCTTGGTGAGTTCGATGGCCGGGATGATGAGAAGCATGGTAGAGTGCTAGAGTGCTAATGTGCTAATGTGCTAGTGTGCTAGTGTGCTAGTGTGCTAATGTGCTAATTGGAGGGAGAGGCGAATGAGTTTTTCAGGAGAGGAGGCCGCTTCCGGGTTGGAGGCGAGGGCGGCTTTGACAGCTTTTTCGGCGGCGGGGCGAGCGTAGCCGAGGGCTTGTAATGCACTGATTGCATCATCGGCAGAAAGTGACAGTTCGGAGGGGGCTGAGGAGTGTCCATCGGGGACAATGCCGATGAATTTTTCTCGGAGTTCAACAACGAGACGTTCAGCGGTTTTCTTGCCAATGCCGGGGAGACGTTGTAGGGCAGTTAGGTTGCCATGAACGAGAGCTTTACGCAAGTCAGCCAATGATGAAGCAGAGAGGATGCCAAGTGCAATTCTGCCCCCTATCCCCTGAATGGATGTGAGCAGCTTAAATGCATCACGTTCAGCCGGTGTAGCAAAACCGTACAGCTGCATGGCATCCTCGCGCACAACCATGATAGTGAGAAGTGTCACGTTTTGCCCAATTGCCGGCACAATATCAGCAGTGGACAGTGGGACGCTCACAGCGTAGCCAACGCCGTGACAATCGATCACAACGTCCATTCCATGTTTTTGTGCCACCAGGCCCGTGAGTTGAGCGATCATAGGGCGCGAATATCGGGAGGTTACAGTGAATAAGGTACACGTTGGACGTGAAGCCGAGCAACGAGCTGCAGAACATCTACAGGAAAAGGGCTACTTGATTCTTGCCCGCAATTTCAAATTCATGCATATGGGAGAGCTCGATATCGTTGCAAAGGACGGCGATACTCTTGTTTTTGTTGAAGTTCGGTATAGACGCTCACGAAGCTATGGGTCACCGGAAGGCTCCCTTACTCCAAAAAAACTCCACACAGTTCGACGAACTGCCGAGGCTTGGATGGCAAGAAACAATTACCACCGAGTCCCATGCCGATTTGATATGGTTGCTGTGGAATTGATTGCCGGAAATGAGGAGATACGTCACTACCAGAATGCCTTCTGAATCGTCACACATAGCGTCACGTCACCCCCGTAACCCCGTATCTGCGTAACTTCGCCCCCTATGTGGCGATACCTCGTTAAGCGCGTTCTACTGTTCATACCAACGTTGTTCATCATCACGGTGATTTCATTTGCCGTGAGCAGATTAGCTCCTGGCGATCCGGCTGCTGCCAAGGTTGGTCAAGGGGCTGAAGGTGGCGTGAGTGGGCGAAGCACACTCAACGAAAAAACAATTGAACTCATCCGGCAGCAGTGGCATTTGGATAAACCGATCTGGCAGCAATACGCTATCTGGACCGGTGGACTCATGTGTTTTGATATGTCCGGCGTCTTCACTGCGCAGGGCACAAACTGGTTGGCAGCATCCTTTACCGGTAAACCCGACTTTGGGAAGTCATTTCAAGACAATAGGCCGGTCTTCGATAAAATGGTGGAACGCGTTCCGGTGACGCTCACCATGAACCTCATCGCGATCATCCTTGCCTATCTGATAGCCGTTCCACTTGGCATCTACAGTGCAACACATCCAGGCACACTCACCGATAGGGTCTCAACATTCGTGTTGTTTGCCCTGTATTCTCTTCCGGTCTTCTGGATCGGCACATTGGCAATCACGTTCCTCGCGAATCCTGAGTTCATCTCAATATTCCCATCGAGCGGACTCCGGTCACCAAGTTTTTCCGTGAACTGGAGTCTGTGGAAGAAGCTCGCTGATTATTCCTGGCACCTTGCGCTTCCGATGATCGTGTACGTTTACGCGGACTTTGCCTTTATCTCGCGCCAAATGCGATCGTCAATGCTTGAAGTGATCCGTCAGGACTACGTCCGTACTGCACGCGCCAAGGGGCTTGCCGAACGAGCTGTGATCTACCGTCACGCATTGCGAAATGCTCTCATCCCTCTGATCACGCTTGTTGCAGCCCTGATTCCCAACCTTATCGGTGGCTCAGTGATCATTGAATCGATCTTCTCGATTCCAGGTATGGGAGAGCTCTCATTTAGGGGGCTTATCGCACGCGACTATCCAATGATCATGGCCGTTTTCACGGTATCGGCTGTATTGACTCTCGCCGGTATGCTCGTAGCAGACGTTCTCTACAGCTTTGCCGATCCTCGCATCTCGTACGGTAAGAAGGCATCATAAAATGAGTACTACCGTTAACCCCAACGAAGGTGAGAGCTACGGACAATTCGTCCGACGGCAATTCAAGAAGAATGCTTTTGGCATGATCAGCATCTGGATCGTTGGGATAATAGCTGTAATCGCCATCTTCGCAGACGTACTGGCTAACGATAAACCTATCGTTTGTTCACTTCGGGGCGACATGTATTTCCCTGTAGCACGTGAGATCGGCGTTACGTTTGGTGTTGCTCAATGGGGCGCTGAATTCGCAACGGCAGATTGGAAATCACTTCCGTACGATTGGGCTGTATATCCTCCTATCCCATATGCTCCAGGTAGCACAGACAAACGTCTCGTTACACTCAAAGACCGGTCTCCTTCGGCACTTCACTGGCTTGGTACGGACGATCTTGGTAGAGATGTTCTCTCGGGACTTATCCACGGGTCGCGTTATGCACTCAGCATCGGCTTTGTTGCCATGTCCATCGCCCTCACGATCGGCATTATTCTCGGTGCAATTGCCGGATTCTTTGGTGGACTCACAGACCTCTTGATCTCTCGCCTTATCGAAGTTGTGATCACGTTCCCACGGTTCTTTTTGATCATCACCATCGTTGCACTCGTAGAACAGGGAACGTTGTGGCTGATAATGGGGCTTATCGGTCTCACGGGTTGGACGTCCATTGCACGGTTCATGCGCGGCGAAGTGCTGCGCGTCCGCAATCTCGATTACGTGAGTGCAGCTACTGCCCTCGGATACTCCACAACGCGCATCATCTTTCGGCACGTAATGCCAAATGCCATCGCTCCGGTGCTCATCTATGCTGCCTTCGGTATCGTAAGCGCTATCCTCTTCGAGAGCGCTCTGTCCTTCCTCGGATTTGGTGTGCCCCCTACCGTTGTTACATGGGGAAGTGTTCTTCATAAGGCTCGCTCTAGCACCTACTCCTGGTGGCTAGCCGTGTTTCCTGGACTTATGATCTTCATCACCGTAAGCGCATTCAACCTCATCGGTGATGCTTTGCGCGATGCCACGGATCCGCGATTGAGATCGTAAGGGAGATGAAGAGTTAGTAGTTACTAGTTACAAGGTACTAGTTACGGAATTACAGTGTTGAGTAACTCGTAACTCGTAACTCGTAACTCGTAACTCGTAACTATGTAACTGTGTAACTGTGTAACTGTGTAACTGTGTAACTGTGTAACTGTGTAACTGTGTAACTGTGTAACTGTGTAA
>CALMZQ010000069.1 GCA_937870915.1 uncultured Ignavibacteria bacterium | reverse complement strand
GTCCCTACTGGCGCCCACGTATCTTGGGAAGCACTATATCCATGAATCGTGTCTGTACGATACGACCCTGGGCCTGACACCCGGCCTGAGAATGCCAACACATCACCCGATTCGGTAAGGACGAGCTTTCCGAAGGTATTGATATACGGGAACGAGGATGCCAGCCGCGTTTTTCTTGTAGGAATATCATAGATCTCACACTCCGTTTTGTCGTTTCTTCCACCGACGATCAGAATCTCACGATCATTGATAAGAAGGGCGGAATGTTGCCACCTACCATGAATCATATCACCAGCACTTGTCCACGTGTTCGTCTGTGGGTTGAATACTTCGATGGATGTTGAGTTTGTTTTGTTATTCGAAGCCCCACCGCAGATCCAGATTCGGCCGTCAGGAAGGCGCACAGAGGCAAACGCGTAGCGGGCTTCTCTCATCGGTGCCACCTGAGTACAACTCTTAGTTCTCGCGTCATAGAATTCAACTGTGGATGTTACTGTCCCATTCGTTGATGCTCCACCCATGATCAAAACTCGGTGTGAGTCTAGTACCTGCGTTTCAAAGAAGTACCGACCTTCGAGCATCTGCGCTGTGACGTTCCACTGCCCTATTGATCCTGTAGATCCGAGGGCAAACAAAATCACTACTACGAAGAGCGAGAATTGGCTCGGATTCATAGGATTGCGTACAACAGGAGAATTAGAGAAAGTTAGGGGCGAGCTAGTCGAGAATGCCAATGCAACGAGTCAAATTTAGGCTTATCCGATGCTGCTCAAAAGGCATCCAAATTCTGTTGGTGTAGAAGTCAACGAATAAGAGGCTGCATTGCTGACAAACAACGGAACATACGTAATCGCAAGCGTAACAACTCGGCCACTCGGTCTTCAGGGGTTCAGGTCCTTGAATCTAGTTGCTGAACCAGACCAGATCCACGTGATAGGTAATCACAACGAACAACGGGCCCGCACTGGCAGTGGGACCCGTTGAAGAGACGGCTTGTATCGTCGGAAGAATAGAGCGGCTATCAGCGCGAGATCACGAGAGGGACAGAAAGCGACCTCAGTCCATTCCTGAGAATGACTTGATAGTTGCCCGATGGGTAGCCAGCGACTGATAGACCGACCTCTGTGGTCCCTGCCGGAATCTCGAATGATGCAACCACCTGACCGCTGATATCGACGATCATGGCCGCAATGTTGAATGAGGCCGGCGCTTGAAGTCGGAGATTTGCGATCGAACTGGCCGGGATCGGAGAGATAGTTGGTCCAATGTCTACAAATGATGATCCACTTCCCTCAGCTTCATCTTCAGTTGATGAAACGAGTGGGCTGCACCCTTCGATCTCGAGGCTCAGGAACTCATGGATCTGCGAAGACTTGCCTGTTGACGAAGTGAATCCCACATAACATGCGCCATCCGCTCTGAGTCTAAGTATCTCGTTGATATCGATACTATCAACAACAAGCAGAGGTTCGCCAAGATCCTGCGTGGTGCTGCAGTAAACGAACAATCTCTTGCCGGCCAACGTTACTCTCGCGAAATAGATAGTACCGTCTGCTACAAACAGCGGCACCCTTTCTGATGTAACCGCACGCAAATACGGCGCAGCGTGCCAAGGTCGTATGACCATGTTATCTCCAACTTGAACGCCGACGTGGCTTGGCGAAGGATCCGAGAATGCGGCATTCAGGTAGGAATCGAATTCAATGGCAAGACCATGTGGTACGCCATTGTATCCAATACCATCACCCGGCTGACCGATAGCGGTACGGGCTTCATTTTGAAACACCACTGCAATTCCGTCAGCACCAGCGGGCCCAGAATCAGGCTGGCCATTGTCATTACCTTGATTCATGCGGAAAGAAAACCTCAGGTCGAACCCTTTGGCAACTGGCAGACGCTCTCGAAGCCACATTCCGCCGGACTCAAATGGTGTAGTGCTAGTCAGCTGAATTGTCGTAGATGTTGCCTTGGCGGAACCGATAAGAGTGACCGTTGGGGGCCGCAGTGAAATGACCGTTCTTCCGCCTGAACAAGCTCCAAGTTCTTCGATCGTTCCGGTGATACTATCAGTTTGCTGCCCACCAATTGCAACAACAACGGGGTTGCTATTCCCATCAAGGAGTGCAAGCGACCGAAAGTACCGTCGTGTTTCATTCATCGGCGGTGCGGGTGAGACAACACCTGCAGCTACGTCTATCCATTCGCACGAGAAGTAGGACTGCTTTGCGTTATCCATTCCACCCATCACGATCAAGCGACCGTCGCTGAATTCGACAGCTTCGTGACCTGCTCGGGGGCTTGCCAAATCACCGATCTTCACGAAGCCTGTAGTGCCAAGAAGTTGCACATCGGTCGCAAAGACATCAAAAGAATCGCCCTCTTTTTCTGATCCACCTGTTAGAACAACATCACCACTTCTGAGATTCGTCAGAGACGGGAAGTAGAGCTTTCTCGACATTTCTCCATCTTCGACCCACATTGGCGCAGCCTGTTCGAATCTGTGGATGACTGGTGTCCTGAAAGACCCAGGACCGCCGCTCCGGCCTGAAAAAGCTAAGATCCTACCATCTTTAGATTGAGTGGCCTTTCCAAAGGATGAAACGTACGGGAAAGAAGCTGTCACCTCCGACCTACGCGTCAATGGGTTGTAAATTTCACAAACTTGCGTTCCACTCCAGCCACCTATAATCAGTATGCGTCCGTTCGAGAGTGCCACTGAAGAATGTTGCCAACGACCGTAATTCATTGTGCCACCATCTGACCAGCTATCAGTCCTTGGATCGTAAATCTCGATGCTAGAGGTTCCGTCCCAGGCACCGTTAAACACTGCACCACCCGAGACCATTATTCGTCCGTCTGCAAGTCTCTGGGAAGAAAACGCATACCTCGGAGTAACCATTGGTGAGGCATCGACTACTCTCTTGCTACGCGCATCATAGATCTGAACTGAATTTGTAACACCTGTGCGGGTCATACCACCAATTATCAGCACGCGGTGATCATCAATTGGCTGTGCTTCAAAGAAGTAGCGGCCGATGCCCATATCTGCTACAATACTCCACTTTAGTTCATTCTGTGCGCTTAGCGTGAACGATATGATGAAAAAGAAAGCACTTGCAATGATTTTATGTGCCATTTCAACTCCTAACAAAGCTAATTCCGGCTAAAAGGTGTGATCGAACGCAATACCCAACAAAGGATTACATCATTCGGATGTCACCCATTCATTCAATCATACTATAGCGGAATATACAACAGAATAAAATACGTGTGTACGCCATGCTTGCAACACGGAGACTCGACTGCATAGGGTTAAGTCCGGTAGTATTGATTGCCGAATCCGACTCAATTCACTTAGTGTTACGTCACAACGAATAACGGGTCCACACTTTACGTGGGACCCGTTTATCTTGAACTCTATAAGATCAGGGATGAATACTTCAGCGCGAAACAACGAAAGGGACAGACGTCAATTGCGTTCCGTTCTTTATGACTATGGTATACGAACCGGAATTCAGTCCAGCAACTGGCATGGAGGTCTCTAGATTACCTGCCGGGATCTCAAATCGGGCGACAGTCTTTCCACTTGCGTCGAATATCGTGCATGGCACTGCAACGGGCGAGCTGCTATTTAAGCGGATGAATGCGCCCGCAGTAACCGGCATTGGCGAAACCGTGGGGCCAAGATCCAAGACGAGTGCTTCACTCTCGTTCTCATCTGTCGAGGAAATCATCTGCTGGCAACCATCAATGGTTACACTTAATACCTCGTGAATCTGAGAGGACATGCCGGTAGAAGAAGTGAACCCCAAGTAGCACGCCCCGTCTGCACGAAGGCGCAGTATCTCCTTAACGTCGAAATCATTGACTGTGAGTAAAGGGTCTCCCATATCTTCGGAAGTGGAGCAATAGACTGCAAGTTTTGAGCCCGTTAGGACAACGCGCGCATAATACAACGTACCGTCTGCCGCAAACTGCGGGACACCTTCAGTAACGATTCCCTTCAAATACGGCGCTACGTGCCATGGTCTGATGAGACTACCGTCTCCAATTTGTACCGCAATATGACTAGCCGATGGGTCGGAGGATACTTGGTTTGCATATGCGTCAAACTCGATGGCGATGCCGTGAGGTATGCCGTTGTATCCAATACCATCTCCTGGTTGACCTACTGCGACTCGAGATTCATTCTGTAGGATGAGCGCAATTCCATCTGCACCGCTAGGCCCACCATCCGGCTGACCATTGTCATTGCTTTGAATCATTCGGAACGAGAAGCTGATATCAAATCCCTTTGCAACTGGGAGTCGTTCACGAAGCCAGAAGGCACCAGACTGGAATGAAACAGGTGCTGTTAACTGAACACCGCGTGGCACTGATCTCGCTGAACCAAGGAGTGTAACGGTGGGGGTTTGCAAGCTTATAATGGTTTCACCAGCAGTACACGCGCACAATTCTTCAATTGTGCCCGTAATACTATCCGTTTGTTGACCGCCTATTGCCACAACCACCTGATTCCCCGCATCATCATACAATGTGACTGCTCGAAAATATCGGCGGGTTTCATTCATCGGAGGAGCCTCTGTTACGACACCTGTAGTAACATCCACCCATTCACACGAGAAATATGAATGTTTGTTGTTATCCATACCACCCATTACAATGAGTTGACCATCACCGAACTCAGCCGTCTCGTGGCCGGCACGCGGTGTAAACAAGTCCCCAATCTTGGCAAAACCGCTGTCTCCTATGATTTGAACGTCGCTAGCGAAAATGTCTGCATAGTTACCTTCTTGTTCGGATCCGCCCGTCAATACTATTTCACCGTCTGCCAGAATTGTAAGAGATGGATAGTACAGTTTTCTTGACATAGCACCATCTGGCACCCACGTGGCTGTTGCACCACTATTATCATAACGATGGACTGTTGCGGTTCGATATGACATAGGACCACCGCTGCGTCC
>CALMZQ010000068.1 GCA_937870915.1 uncultured Ignavibacteria bacterium | reverse complement strand
TACACGTTTGTGTGACAAACGTGATTGTGTCTCGTATAGCACCAACGGTTTTGATCGAGGTAACAAGTTGAACAGGGGTTGCTGTGGCAGCGGGAACGACTATAGGGAGGTTTGTTGCCACGCTTATGGAAGGACCTGTTGTGATGGCATTGATCACAACTGTCTCAAGTCCGTCATTGCGCAGGGTTACCGTGGATGTAAAGCCTTGCTCGCACACGGTAAGGGGAGGTAGTATCACAGATGTAGGCTGCAATACAAGCCTATGATCAGGCACAAAGATCTGAACGTCTGCCGTGTCTCCACATCCGTTCAAGTCCACAACGATCAATCGAATGGTTGTAGTGGAATCTATCCTTGGCCACACCATATCGGACACTGTGTCGATAACCACACCGTTCTTCAGCCAGCGATAGGTGTATGGAAGTCTACCACCCGAAACCAAACTCGTAACCTCAACCACCGTACCGGAACACACGCGTTCTTCCGTTGGTGTTATCTGGGCAAGGGGCTTTGCATGCACCGAGATCTGTGTAGAGTCGTTGATAGAATTGCCCACAGAATCCGAGGCCGTGATCAACAGTTTAAACGATGATGTAGGCCTCAGAACAAGCGTCTGACTTTGTGTTGTTGTATCCATCATCGGTCCGCGCCACCGGTAGGTGATAGGCCCTATCCCTCCGCTTGGCGAAACAGTGATCGATGTAGCATCTCCAAGACACACAGAAGCAGCATCGGGCGCAGTGATGCTAAAGATCGAGACCAATGGCGTGCATGCACTCGCAGCGAGCTCGGCTTGCATCAGAGTCACCACCCGACTATGGAAGGAGAGATCGGTTCCAGAGGCCGTAAGGTGACAATACGACATGATCGTTCCCTTTTTCGCCTTGGTACCGGTGAAGCATCCACCTTCTGCGTTATAGCATGAATCGATTGGTGGGTTCCACGTACAAGAATGTGTATGTGGCGATCCAACATTATGTCCGAGCTCGTGTGAGAACACATCTGTGTCCCACACATATCCGGCTGCTGGATACGTAACGTTGTTGTTCGTGCCCACAACTGCATAGCCCCATTGCTTATTGCAGAGCTGATCGAGATAGGCAATGCCACCAATATTATTCACCCCTGAGAAGAGGTGGGCAACACTACGGTTAACAGATCCATGCAAGGACCGCCACCTGTCCCGAAATTGTATAAGCATTTCATCAGGCAGATTAGATGTATACGGATCTGTTGTGGTCCACACCATCAGAGACCCGATCGTAAGTGTTGCTGTTACATCGCGCTCATAGATCGCGCTTGATGCTGCCACTACTGCTTCGGCGTATTGGGTGGCTCTTGTAAGATCTCTGCCATGATCGATATAAAATGGCTCATCGCATTCAATAGAAAGCTTGATCTGACGATACGTAACGGCTTGTACCCCTTCACCACCTTTTGGTGTAGGTGGTTGTACATCTGTTGGATCAAGAGTGCCACAATTCCAGTCGTTCACAGCAGGCACGTCAGCTCCATCGTAGACAACCATTGTTTTCGGACTGATCTCTTGTGCTAGGGGGCTGATACGATATGTTCTGTTCAACGCCATGGGACCCGTGGTGATGAACCCCGTACACCAATCAGGATAGATCGCAAGGATGACGTAGCTGTCCGGTATGTCAATAATTCGTCCACGAAGAAGGACACTCTGAGGAGGAGGAACAGGCTGCGGGCCCTTGTTCGTCATGGCTACGATAGATGTTTGTTGATCAACAACAAAGTATCTCGATGCGAGGATCTCCACTGTACCGATCTTCGGCAACCAGATGGATAGGGACATTGATTGGTTGTTGGAGAGTTGGCGTGCCTTGGTAAATGCTTCGGAATTGATCGTAAAGCACGATGCGCCGTGTTTTGCCGTGAATGAGATCGGCCATTGTTGTTGAATAAACAGCTGGTCTGTTTCGGCAGCGTTAACAGTGAGTGTGCCGATGAGGAGGAAGAGAAATACTACTGATCTCATATGTCACTCACCTTCTACAGTTTCATGTATCGAACCATCATCTCGAATGCGAACTGTAAGTCCGGGAAGGGTTTCCGTTTTCAGAAACTCATCCTTTTCGCAATCGAAATCATGTCTGAGCTGACCTACTCGTATCGATCCATCGTCTTCCATTGTACACGCCCGCAGGAATGTACTTTCGCACGTGGCTTGGAGAGCGGCGATCAGTGAACGGGCAACGATCTCGCGATGCCGCGTAGTTACAACGTAGATGTTCTCGTCCTTGGTTCCTTCAATGCCCACTACTCTGATCAGACGCAACTCAAGTGTGTCCTCTTCATTCATCATCGGACAACTGACGATCTCATCAACACGGATCTTTGATGGTATCGAACCTGTGGAGTCGGCATAACCGGCATTACGAAGGAAAATTTCTCGCTCGGCATCCTCAATACGCCGCAATTCGGTCCAACGGTCCGAGACGTCGAGGAGGTCCTTCTCACCAACGGTCAATTCCGGGCGCAGCTTTGCCAGACAGGAATCCACTGAAGCAGTGGCTGCAACATTGCAGGCAATAAAAAGTGCGAACAGAATACGGCAATTCATGCCGGAATATAGCTCGTTACGAGCTGTGCTGGATGCGCTCGAGGCGCATGGACTTTGTGCGGAATTTCGGAATGAAAGCGCCGAGGATATACACGCGAAGGATATACCACCAGAAGCTCTTCTCGATCAAGGCTGGATCGATATTCTTAGCCACCGCGGCATGCAGTTCCGGAGCCTTACTCCAGTGTGAACCTGCTTTGTCGTGGTGAACCGTATGATAGCCATTATTGAAGAGGATGAGATTCAACCAGCCCGTAAAGTTTCGGGAGTGATTCCACTGGGATTCTTCGTCGGCATGGACGTGCTGAACGTAGTTGAACACCAGTACGGCAAAGAGGCCAACCTGCTGGGGAATAATGACGTAGAGAAGGGCCTTTTGCCAGTCGAGAATCAGAAACGTCCCTATCCATACAAACAACATCAGGTACTGTCCTGCAGCAAGAGCCCACTTTCTACGATCGCCATTCCACATGTTACGGAGATAGTCGCGGATTGGCTTCTGTTGGAAATACGAACTCATTGTTGGGTAGAACAACAGCATCAGCAACGTGTTGTTTTCCGTAAGCCGATAGGTAATCGTATAGTCGCCTTCCTTGTTATTCAGGCGATGGTGATTCATGTTATGAGTTGGGATCCAAGCAAAGGCCGGGAAACCATAGAACACCGTAAGCCAGTAGTCCGTAAGGGTGTTAAGGAATGGTTTACGGAATATCGGCAGGTGATTGTGGTTATGAGCGATCACCGTAACAGCAACAGAAAGGAAGAGGTATCCAACGTATAGAAACGGTTGGAAGCCAACGAGGGTCCATTGAAGGATGAAGACGAGCGTGGTAACAGCCATGTAGGCTACCGTGCGTCTGTCTTCTTTGAATCTGAGTAACATAGGGTCGGTCTTTGGTGGTTATGGTCGTCCTAAGACGAACAAATTAACCCCATTGTGTGGTTCCTTCGCTACTGTTTGTAACAGTTGCCCTGTAATTTGACCCATTGCGAACACTACAACCGTCTCAAAGTCAACCCTATGCGCACATTCGTCCTCCTCGCCAGCGTTTTTCTGATCAACTCAACCGTCTTTGGTGGTGAGATCGGAATCGTTTTTCATGCGCTTATGAATGGAAGCCCCTTTGTGATGAATGAACCGGCTCCTATGGACAACGGTCGGTACTATTTCTCGCCTCGCTTGTTACGATTCTACGTTGCTGAGATCAGCTTTGTGCATGATGGCGGACAACGCACCAAGGCAGAGAATATCTACCTGCTTGTAGATGCTAAGGATGCACCGAGATATGTAGTTGGCAATTTCAACATCACACGGATCGACAGTTTAGAGATCCATATCGGTGTTGATCGGATTGCAAATCACAACGACCCAACGATCTACCCTTCAGAACACCCACTAGCGCTGAAAGATCCAACCATGCACTGGGGTTGGGCTGCCGGGTATCGGTTCATTGCACTTGAGGGATCTGCTGGCTCTACGGCTGCAACGGCAAAGTCTGACGTACAGGTGCATAGTGTGGGCGACACTCTCTACCGCAAAATCATCATCCCAGTGACGCAGACAACAACCGCCACAGGACTAGACATTGTGTTGAATGCGGAATACGGCGCACTACTTAACGATCTCGACGTTTCGCAAGGACTGATCTTCCACGGATATGGTCCAGAGACGGAGATTCTCACAACAAACATGACAACCCGCGTTTTCACTGCGGCTACCCCCTCTTCTGTTAACAATGGCGTGGTTGATTTGCCGTTCTCCGTGTATCCTAATCCCACGTCGGACATCGTTACAGTACAATACGAGGGAAATTCTGCTACGGTGGTCGTAGTAGACGCAATCGGTAGAGTTGTTGCAAATACAATTCTCTCTGGTGGTCGATCAACATTCTCTGTTGCGTCACTGCCACCTGCCGCCTACAATCTTGTTATTGATTCCGGAAACGGCAAGGTCTCCCATGTACCGCTTGCCATCATTCGGTAAGGGGCTTTGCACCGCTGGCCTATGTACACTTGTTTTTCTGCTTACAGCATGTGCCAGCGAAACGCAAACGCCTCCCGTTGATCTACCGTTGATAGACATTCCTGCAGGCTTTCCGGCGCAGGAGTTTCCCGCAGACAACATTCCGAATGCAGATCGGGTTGCCCTTGGCAAGCTTCTGTTTCACAGCAAGGAGCTCTCTCGGACGCGTACCATTTCGTGTGCTTCGTGTCACGATCTCGGCAAGGCATTTACAGACGGGTTATCTGTGAGCATTGGTGTGGATGGTCGAATCGGAACCCGCAATGCCCCTTCTCTGTTCAACGTTGGATACAGCCCATACTTCTTACGCGAAGGGGGCGTACCCACGTTGGAGATGCAGGTGCTTGTTCCTGTGCAGGAACACAACGAGTTCGACATGAACATGCTAGATGTGGTAGAACGCTTTATGGGAGATACAACCATCCAACGAATGAGTCGGACGTCGTACGGACGTGACGTGGACGCCTATGTGATAACACGGGCTATAGCCTCATTTGAACGAACGTTGATCAGCGGTTCTTCTCGTGCCGATCGCAATGATTTCTCACCGACAGAGCAACGAGGTAAGGATCTGTTTATGAGTCAGCGCACCGGTTGCACAAATTGTCATGGCGGATATCTCTACACTACACATGCATTTGCCAACAATGGCGCCTTTGTGTCCTACACCGATCCGGGAAGGGAACGCCTTACCTCAAGACCTGAAGACCGCAATGTTTTTAAGGTCCCGTCCCTACGTAATGTTGAGCGCACAGCCCCCTACATGCACAATGGTGGGATAGCAACGCTTCGAGAGGTGTTGGAGACATACAACAATGGTGGGTATGCGCATCCGAACAAAGATCCCCGTTTGCATGCATTGGGATTATCTCCAAGCGAACTCGATGACCTTGAAGCATTTTTGCGATCACTCACAGATGAACGTACACTGACAGATCCACGCTACCGACCATGAAGCACACCATTCTGATTCTTGTTGTTGCAATGGTAGTATTTGGATGCACGGAAGACGCCCCTGCACCCGGTACACCGGCCGTTTACGATCCAACTCCATACGTGATCGATCCGGCAACCCTTCCTGCTGGGTATGATGTTGTTCCATTGCCATCGGATGTTCCGCTCACAAAACAACGTGTGCAATTGGGTCGCATGTTGTTTCATGATGGGATGTTGTCACGCGATGGAAGTCAAAGTTGTGCCTCGTGCCATCAACAAACCGATGGGTTTTCAGACATCCGGCGGTTCAGCGTTGGAGTAAAGGGGCTTCCTGGTGCACGTCAAGCCATGCCCGTTATGAACCTTGCATGGCATAGCAGAGGTTTCTTCTGGGACGGTCGAGCAGAGAAGCTTCGAGACCAAGCACTACGTCCAATTCAGGACACCTTGGAGATGGATGAGACGCTCCCCAATGTGGTGAACAAACTCACAGCATCGGAGACCTACCGCGACCAATTTGTGCGCGCGTTTGGATCAGATACGATCACAGCAGAGAAAGTGGGCATTGCTCTTGAGCAGTTCATGTTCACACTCATTTCTGGCGGAAGCAAGTTCGACAAAGTGTTTCGCGGAGAAGCCACATTCACCGAGCAAGAAGAGCGAGGCCGACTTCTCTTCTTCCGTGAGTTTGATGTAACAGGCAAGAAAAAAGGGGCTGAGTGTTTCCATTGTCACGGCGGGCCGAACTTCACAAATGACCGATACATGAACAACGGCCTCGATGACGACGCTTCCTTTACCGACATCGGCAGAGAACGCGTAACGACCCTGTCATCCGATCGTGCCAAGTTCAAGACCCCTACTCTTCGCAACATCGCCGTTACCCCACCCTACATGCATGACGGTAGGTTCTCCACACTCGAAGAAGTGATCGATCACTACAACACCGGCGTAAAACAGAGCAGCACTGTCGATCAACTCATGCAGTTCAACCTCAACCCCGGCATCAACCTGTCCACAGAAGACAAGGCAGACCTCCTTGCCTTCCTCAAAACCCTCACCGACCCAGCCTTCCTCTCCAACCCCGCCCACGCGAAGCCCTGATCCAGGGGGGCCGCCCTGGGCGGCGGGCTTTAAACCCAGGGCTAAAGCCCTGGGTCAATGCGTTCTTCACTTCGGGAGTCAGCATGCGCGTGGTTTTTGCGGTACTTTTTTTGGTGGTGGCGAGCCCCCTTACAGCTCAGGAGTTGTACTTCCCGCCGCTTACTGGTAATGAGTGGGCTACAACGTCACCAGCAGAGCTTGAGTGGTGTGCCGAGCGCATAGACTCATTGTATGCATTCAACGAACGGTCCAACACCAAGGCGCTGATCATTCTTAAGAACGGAAGGATCGTTCTGGAAAAGTACTTTGGGATGTTTACGCAGGATAGTCTGTGGTATTGGGCGTCGGCAGGAAAGACGGTAACCTCTGTACTTGTTGGACACGCCCAAGAGAATGGCTTGGTTGATATCACAAGGTCGAGCAAGACGTATTTGGGATCGGGATGGAGTTCATGCACGTCTGAGCAGGAAGATGCGATCACGGTGAGGCATCATCTGACGATGACTACTGGACTTGAGGGGCGGGTAGCAGATGACAATTGCAAGGATGCATCGTGTTTAACCTATCGCACTGCTCCCGGTACGCTGTGGGACTATTATAACGCCGGTTATCTTCTGCTGCAGGATGTTGTGGCAAAGGCATCCGGGCTGAGTTATCAGCAGTATTATACTCGCAACCTTGCTAGCAAGACGGGAATGGGCGGACTCTGGTTGGACGGTGTGTTGTACTCCAAACCACGTGCTATGGCCCGATTCGGACTTATGCTGTTGGCAGGGGGCGTGTGGAATGGTGACACCATTCTGAGAGATCGCGAGTATTTCACGGCCATGACAACTACGTCTCAGGACCTCAACCCCTCCTACGGCTACCTTTTCTGGCTCAATGGCAAGGGAAGCTACATTCAGCCGGGAATACCGTTCGTCTATTCAGGTGATATCATTCCCTCTGCTCCGGACGATCTGTATTCGGGACTGGGTAAGAATGACCAGAAGGTCTACGTTGTGCCGAGTCAAGGTCTGGTTGTGGTCCGCATGGGCAACAAAGCAACAGACGCCCTTCCGGCACTTTCAGGCTTCGATGACGAACTCTGGAAACACATCTCACAGCTACCATGTAGCGCTACATCGGTTCACAACGATATCCCAGCAACGGATAGTCCGATCGCCTGGCCTAGCCCGGCAGATGATGTTCTCAATCATAGAGGTGATGAGATCACCATACGCTCGCTCGACGGACGTATCGTGGCACGGGGCTCCATGCCAACACTAAACATTGGTCACCTCGCATCGGGCTCGTACATCGTTGAATCAAGAATCGGTGTTAGATGTCATAGGTCGGTACTCATGAAACAGTGATGTAGATTGGATCATGCTCATGATCCTCACAGTCTGCATCATCTCCATGACTTTTGAAACTCAACCGCGAGACACCGTACTGGTGCCTCTGAACTCCGTAGTTCCGAACCTGCTCACCGATGTGCGTTATGCTACGAAGGACAACTTCACAGGACGCGTGTTGTATACCACCGACACGCTCTATGCGCGGCACGTGGTTGCAGAGAGTTTGGCAGTTGCACAGGGATATGCTCGAGAACGAGGGTTGCAACTCAAGGTCTATGACGCCTATCGCCCCCTGAGTATTCAACGGCTGATGTGGAGTATCGTGCC
>CALMZQ010000067.1 GCA_937870915.1 uncultured Ignavibacteria bacterium | reverse complement strand
CAACGCTGATCCCGGAAAGCCCCCTCCATCTATCGGCAAAAGATGAAGGGAAGGTAAGGGGCACTAAGGCCGGTGCTATTGGGACAATCGGTAGTCCAAAATGTGTGGCAATACGATACCCGAGATTCGAAGCACCGAGGGCAGGGATGCTCAGTCCGCCTGTTGCTACAACAACGTTGTGTGCATGCAGGTCGCCTTCGTCGGTTACAACAATGAAGTGATCACTTTGCGATAGATGTCGGATGGCGACGTTGTAATGGATCTCCACCTTTGCTGCGAGACACTCGGCAATGAGCATGTCGATGATCTGCTGAGCTGACTCATCACAGAAGAGCTGGCCGAGCTTCTTCTCGTGCCAAGAGATCTTGTGTTTTTCGATGAGATTGATGAAGTCCTGTGGCGTGTATCTCGACAACGCAGAACGTGCAAAGTTGGGATTCTGTGAGATCATGTTCCGGTGCGACACGTCACGATTAGTGAAGTTGCAACGTCCGCCCCCTGAAATACGAATCTTCTTTCCCGGCTTGTCATTGTGCTCGAGCACCACCACGCGTTTTCCGGTGGATGCCGCGAATGCAGCACAGTGCAACCCGGCAGCCCCTGCGCCGAGGATGATCACGTCGATCACATCGATCACCCTAGGGTCACTTTGCAATGATGAAGGAAGAAACCGAGCTGAATATTCCCGCTCCGATGCGGACAAAGTAGATCCCGCTCGACATATCGGCGGTGCCAACGCGGACGCTGTATTCGCCGCCAGTCAGGACCACTGAGCCATCGAGGAGGTTCTTTACCACCTGCCCCCTTGCATCGATGATCTCGAGTGTTACGGGAACGGTCTCCTGCATTCTGAATGTCACAACGGCATCATCGTGTACAGGCTGCGGATGGATGTTCATACGTGGCGTACCAACAGTAGAGAACTTCACAACCGTGATCTCACACTTACCGCCTGTTACAAACGGTGCCTTGCCCCCTGCCGGAAGAATATCGAGGAATTGCAGGGAGTCAGAGACAAAACCGCTCGATGATACAGTGATGTCAGTTGACTGGACCTCTGGTACCATTGCTACGTATCGCAGCGTTGCAATTGTGCCGGCAGCGATAGTATCTGCTCCTCGCACTTCGATAAGAACGGATCCAAGTGTTGGTGTGATGGTTGTTGCATTGGGCTCGGCGAGGAATGAGGCATCAATGTACTTCAGTGAGCGCGGTGCATAGTCTACCACAACATCAAAATTCAAACCGTTCATGTAATACGTAACGCCATTGTAGGTTGCTGCAATGTCCTTTTCGATCATCACAGGCACCTCAATTGTATCGCCGATAACACCCGTAAGTGAATCTGGGATGAAGAGTGTACGCGTTGGAGCAAGAGCAACATCCAACTCGGGCGCATACCCATAACCCGTTACTGCTGTTGTATCTCGCACCTCACACGGGAAGGCACTCACGGCGATTACGTTCGTGTCCACGAAGCGCTCTGCACGCGGACAGAACCGAAGTGTTACAACTGCTGAATCTCCGGCAAAGACCGAATCTCCTAGCGCAGGCACGGAACTGACTACAGAGGTATATGCTGGCAGGTCCAACATTTGATCAAGCGTGTTGGTGATATCACCTGTATTGAAGACGGTGATCGTACGTTCTGCACAGTCAAGGATCCGTACTGAATCAAATGCCGTTGGCTGTGTGATGTTGATATCGGACTTCAAGGCGAGAATCGTGCCGCGATCGCCCGTAGCGATGAGACGGTAGAGGATCACATCTTCTGTATCGAAGTTGATACTGTCGATGGTAAGCCTACTATCAGCACGATTGTTGTTCACAGTCACAAATCGCATCACAGCGAATGGTGAGAGCGAGTCGATCCGACAGAAATTCTTCAGCGTGAGTTGTTGTCCGCCATACGGCGAAGGGGCAAACGTTAACGATGGATTATACTGCACGCCCCCTGTTGCCGATGTACAGAAGCTTCCAAGAACCGGCGCTGTTACGTCGAGAAGCCTCAATTGTGTTGAATCATAGTCAACACGCATACCGATGTCCACAACAGATGCATCGATGTTAATGGAGCTATAGATTGGTACGGCAAGGGTATCACACGATACCATGGCAAACGTATCTGGAACCGATCTGTTGAGATCGAAAGCAAAGCGAAGCCCCTTTGTTTGTGCAAAACCTGCTCCGCGCACAAGGACTGTTGTATCCCAGCCTACGCATGGGGTGCTCATCCACAGCTTCATGCGGGCACGGTAGTCGCGCGGCGCACGAGGACGTTGTCGAAGTGTGATCGTAAGCGAATCTCCGGGATCGATGGTTTGCGGGAACGTGAGCGGTGCGTCAAGGAAGAAGACGCGTTCATTGGGTTCAAAGGTGATAGAGTCTATCACAACCCTATCCTGACCTGGATTCAACGTGAAATCAGGGATCTTCACAACAACACTCAATGCTGTTGGACTCAATACATCAACAACGCCGGATGGGAACTGAATGGAGGATGGAGTAGGACGGAAGGTGAGAGAGCGCTTTCCAATAAGGAACGTCTCAAGTTCTGCGCTCCATTGTGATCCATATGCCTTCACATGTAGAGCGGCTCGGCATTCCATCTGAGCAGTCTCGGCAGGTGTACGCGGACAGAAGGACAGGATCACTGTGTCTCGTTCTCCTGGCGGAATGGTGTATGGTACAACTCCTGTTGGCGAGAACTTTGACCGCCACGTATAGAACTGCGGTTTGCCACCAGGCACACCTGTCGAATCGATCCACATCGAATCAACAGTCATATCAAAGACCTGAGAACCATTGAGCAATTCGATGGTCCGTTCGATACACTCACATGGACGAACATATCCGAAGTTCACCAAGCTTAATGCGCTCTCGAGCTTGAGGATCACTCCTCGACCATTCAACTTGCCAACCCCACGTATCACACACGGGTCCGTGGAGTACGCAATAAGGTCTGCATCAAATGTTCGTGCTGCATCCGGACGGAATTCAATGTCAACACGGATAGAATCTCTCGGAGCTAGAGTAAGGGGCAGGGGGCGACTTGTTCCGAGGATCACAAACCCGGCACCGATAGAGAGACTATCCAGTCTCACCGGCAACGATGATGTATTCTCAACGATCACTTGTGCCCGACGTACATCCCCTACTTCTGCAATACCAAATGCTGTGAGCTGAGTCACAAAAAGTTTTGGTGTTGCCGATGTGCCGATGATCTGTACCTGCCACTCTGCACGGTCGATAGAGCGATATCGGATATAGGCACGATCTGCACGATCCTGTGTTACATCATTCGGTCGATACCGCGTTTTGAACAAAGCTGAGTCGCGGGCAGGGATCGTGATGGCTTTATTCACCCAAGGTAGCGGTGGATCAAGGACCGTAAGACGTCCACCACTCTGATCAACAAAGGTCAGTGAATCAATCGTTGCCGCTTGGTTGGACAGATTCACGATATAGACGGAATCTTCTCGCTCAGAACATGCGATCACGTTCTGTGTTTCGAGAACAAGCGGACTCGGGCGGAATGTTTGCAGAATACCCTTGCCTCGCAGATCGATGCAGTCAACCGTGTAGCACCGTGTTTCAAACAAACACAGCCTATCGATATACACCAGTGAATCCGTTGGGCGGAAGGTTACCGGGATCACCGTTGAATCACCGGGCCTTATGCTCCGACCCGTTCCATTCAACAGGGCAAATGATTCGCCCCTTTCAACATAGAGTGCAACGTTGAGAGCATCGAATTTGCTGTTGTTGCGAGCCGTAACCGTGAGCGTTCGCTGTTGACCAACGATCACGTTGCCAAAGTCCACGAGGCCACTCACAGACCACTCTACTTTGTTGTCGAGACCACGTCCGGTTACATACAGTTTCTTCTCTACCACACATCCCTGGATCTTGGTTCGAATCACAATAGAGTCAAAGACTACGCCGGGCTGACGTGGCAAGAATCTCACGGCATTGGGTGGATAACCCGTCTTGGGATTCAGTGCGAACGGCAATCGGATACGATAGTGTGTAAAGTCTTTTGGTATGATGATCGTATCGATCTGGATGGGAGTGAGCGTCAAATTCTGCCACGTGTAATTCTTGGGTGCACTCAAGAGTCCGGGACACGTGGGCTCAAATCGCAGTGTATCGATTCTGCTCTGTCCGTCCGTAGAACGTATAGAGATCACTTCTTGCGAACGTCCAACAAGAGCAACTCGCAGTGGTGTGCGCTGACACTTATCGTCGGAAAAGATCTGTAACGTATCGAGATAGTCTGCCGTTGTATCGCGCACAAGACAACGGACAACCACCGTTGTGCATTGTCCCGGAGCCAAGGTGAACGGGAATGTCACACCGATCACTCTGTATCCAAGGGGCTCCTTGGCTGCCATGTTGCTGATTGTGAGTGTGCGCGGTTGACCGATCTGATCCGATGTATTGCAGATCTGGATCAAAGAGTCGATGTATGGTGTGGTTGTACATCCAACCCATAACGAATCATAGGTGATCCTGCCACGCGAGATTCCGATCTCCGTGATACGATTGAGTTCGAATCGAATACGTGTGTTGGGAAGTCCACAACGGTTTGTTGGACGTATTTCGAGTGTGTCGATGAAGTTGCCTACGTTGACTCCGCGATACGTGACCGTAACGGAGACTGGCACACCCGGTGTAAGTGTAATGTTTGTCGGTACGATGGTGAAGTTCGCAGCTTCCGGACCCCGCATAACGAGAGCTGCTGCACTTCCACATGCGGCGGTATCTGTCAACACAAATGTCCACGACTTCGTTGTGTCGCACTTGATCTCTTCAGTGATCGACGTTGGACTTACACTGAGCGTCCGCGGAGCAACACGCGATGAGGCTTTATTCGATGCGCCGGAACGTAGCTGACCTGTGTGGCCGTTCCCTGTTGCGTCGCAACAGTTGTTGATGTTGTTAAGTGGTTCATTACATCTCAGGTAGGCGCGGAGTCCGGCCTCGTTACCGTTGAGCGAACGTTCCTTCTGACAGTTGATCTCTGAAGCCGTAAGTACACGGTCCCACACGCGGATCTCATCCACTTGGCCAAGCAATGTGCGGTAGAGATTCTGATTATCAGCCATACCGTTAAATGAACCAATCAAGAGCGGCAGGTCCGGCCTGTCAAGGGGCTTCAGGTATTGTGCCGGATAGGTCGGGTTGGATACCGGCCCGGCAGTGAGGGCTCCGTCGATATAGATCGACACACTTTGTGTTGCCCCATCGAAGACGGCAGCAACGTGGTGCCACCCGGAATAGAGCACTTGGGCACTTGCGCGAACGATCGTATTGTCTACGCTTTGAAGAGTGGCTACATCACTATTGACTTCGAACGTTAACTGGTCGTTCTCGTCTATGTAAAGAACGAAGACATCATTGAAGTCACTGTTCGGTCCCCACAAGCCGGCGAGGTACTGGCGAAGTCCGGCCTGACGGTCCACGCGCACCCACATCTCAAACGTCATGGCAGTTTGACGAGCCCTGACTGGATTTCTCAGAAGCTCAAGAAAGTGCGCATTCCGTCCACTCGTAACGCTAAATGTCACAGCTTGCCCAATACACTCCTTACGCGAATCACACGCAGGCGGAAACTGCGCCTGTACGGGCACAGAAAGCAGGCAACACGCAGAGAGAAGGAGAACGCGAATCCATGCGCTCATAGGCTGGTCCATTCTGGAAGTACTGACGAAGAACCGCCACCGCGGGCAAGGGTTACGGCACAGGTGAAAGATACGAACTCCGTAGTTTCACGCAGCCCTGTCGGTGTTATCTTTCGGGCATTGAAGTACACCTCAATGAGATCACCGATATGCGTCTTTTGACCGTTGTTGTGGCAACACTTGTGGCCTGCGTTGTGCTCGCCCCCTCCCAACTAAGTGCTCAATCCCCAAAAGAAATGGCCGTATTGCTCTCGGCCACTGTGGGGGATAAGCCCACACCACGCATTACGCTGCATTGGAATAGCGACGCCAATCAACAATTCGTGTATATCTGGCGAAAGACGAAAGAAGCTGCTGTGTTCCCTACTGAGATCCTTGATTCAGTCGTCGGCGCAGGCACACAATGGACGGACCAAACGGTGAAGACCGGCACGGCGTATGAGTATCGTGTGTTCCGCTATAACAAGAAACGTACAGGACTCGATACTGTATCGAATACACCCATCTACACCTACTTCTACGGAACGGGATACATCGTCAGTGGTATAGAAGCGCCTCCATCCAGAAGGGAACGTATCCTTGTCCTTGTAGACTCAACGATGCAAGCGCCCCTTACGTCGGGGCTGGACATACTTGCACAAGATCTTGCGAATGAAGGGTGGGAGGTTACCGTTCGTAGCGTACCAAGAGCAGAGGCACTTGACTCGGCGAAGGTGCGACGCGTGAGAGAGATCATCAAGGAAGAGTGGAATGCAGGTCCACGTGATCTTGGCGGACTGATCCTCATTGGCAGGGTCCCCGTCCCCTATGGAGGCAATATCGCACCGGACGGCCACCCGGATCATCAAGGCGCATGGCCTGCCGATGGAACATACGGCGATGTTGATGGCAACTACACGGATAACATCACAACGTCACCTACGAATGTACGTCCAGCCAATCGCAATGTACCTAAGGATGGGAAATACGATCAGAGTCAGTTCAGTACAGATGTCGACATACCAGTAGGTCGCATCGATTTCTTTGACATGCCGGCCTTTGCCAAGAGCGAAACGGAGTTGCTCCAACAGTACCTAGCCAAGAACCACGCGTATCGGTCCAATACCTGGAACGTTGCTGTGGGTGGTGTGATCGACGACAACTTTGGGTCCTACGGAGAGGTCTTCGCAGCATCGGCATGGCGATCATTCAGCGTGTTTGGTTCAGATACAACCGTGAGGGCCGGAGACTTCTTTACAGATCTTGCAGGTCCAACAACGATATTGCTCGGCTATGGCTGTGGTGGTGGAACAGACGTTTCAGCAGGGGGCGTTGGGAATTCCACAGAACTTGCTTCCAAACCAGTGAATGCTGTCTTTACAATGCTGTTTGGCAGCTACTTCGGCGATTACAACACCACGAATAACTTCTTGCGTGCAGCCATTGCTTCATCCCCCAAGGTCTTAACAAGTGCATGGTCCGGACGTCCGCATTGGTACCTCCATCACATGGCTTTAGGCGAGACCATTGGTTATAGCACACGCATTTCTCAGAACAATCGCACGATCTTTGGCAATCAGTTCGGGAATTACATTCCGAACATTGTTCAACAACAGAACGGACTGGCCATTGCATCTATCGGCGACCGTGGTGTACACATCGCATTGATGGGTGACCCTACCCTGCGTGCATTCACAAAGCCCGTTGCCGTTGTAGGAACCCTAACGGCGCAGACAGACTATCCCAACAAGGTCAAGCTCACATGGTTGAAACCCGTGGGCGATGTACAAGGGTATATGGTCTTCCGCAGAATTGCTGGAGCACGTCGCTGGACGCTCCTTACTACCTATCCAATCACGTCAACCTCCTACCAAGACTCTCTGAGCAACGAAGGTGCAATCGAATACATGATTCGTTGCTGTGCTCTTCGAAGTTCAGCAAGTGGCACGTTCTATGACATGGGTAAGGGGCGCATTGGAACGGTGATCACGACGGGTGTGGACGAATTGGTAGGAACCCCAGGTAATCAGTCTCTCGCGATCTCCGTATGGCCAAACCCCGCTTCAACAGAATCGAACGTTACCATCTCTCTCACAGACAATTCACCTGTGAACCTTCAGCTTGTGAACCTCACGGGTTCTGTTGTATGGGAACATGTTGCACACGAACTCAGTGCAGGAGAACATCATGTTGCTATTGATGTGTCTGCGTTGCCTGTGGGACGTTACATGCTCCGCAGCATCTCTCACGGCTTCACAAGCGTGAAGATGGTAACGGTGATGCGTTAGAAGGTCCACCGGAACGTTGGAACCGGGAAGAATCCCTGTTGGTATTCCGTTGTGATCCCGCCTGTGCGAGGATTGTAGGACTGTGTGAAGACGTTCTGGTTGTTGGTCACATTCTGCAGGTCGAGAGAGAATTCCATCGTTGAAGCGCCTAACTCCATACGATACGAGAGTCGCACGTCCATGCGGAAATACGCGTCTTGCAATTGAGTGTAGGCCTGACTCTCATCATAGATGGTACGTCCCGCAGCCGCCGATGCCTCGAGGTCAATCGGTGTGAGATACCGTCCGCCAGTTGTACTGAGCTTAAGATTTAGGGCAATAACATTGTTGTCTCCCACGTTGAATTCTTTGCCACCGAGAATGTTGGCAACATACCGTGTGTTGTAGGCTGTATTTCGTTCTATGCCGTCCGAAGCAACATACCGTGAGTCAAAGAACGACCCTGTGACGAGAAAGTACAGACCGTTACGGAAGAAGTGTTCGAGGGTGAGCTCAAGACCAACGTTGTGACCGGTCCCGCTATTCACAAGGTTGCCTTGATTGCTTGGAGCAAATCCGGCACCAGTGTTAATGGCAGAGAAGCTTGAAGGAGTTCGTTCGATCGGTACGTCGAAGAGCCACTGGTAGTAGGTTTCAACACGCAGTCGAATGTCATCGCTGAGGAACCAATCATAGCCGAGCACGGCATGGTGACTCCGCGTGAAACCAAGATCGAGATTACTTCGGACAAGTGTTCCGGCAGAATCTGGCTCTTGTACGTTATAGACGTAGATGTTTTGGGCTTGACTATGCAGACCATATCCGGCGTTGAGGCTCATTGTTGGTGATAGACTCCACACAATACCTGCACGGGGCTCTATAGCAACGGCATCGCCCAATGTGTAATACTGTGCATGGAGTCCTGCATTGAATGTGATTTCCTCGGTGAGTCGCGTCCGCAGCTGAGCGTAACCCTGAGAGAGCGTGGCGTTGTCTTCGATATCAATATTCACGAGCTCATTACTCAATCCAATGTTCTCTATCCGATAGAGATCGTACATCGTGCGGTCAACAAAGAAGCCCCCTGTGATCGATGTTCGATTCGAAAACTTATGCCGGATGTTACCGGCGATACTATAGCGCGTTGTTGTGAGCTCTGCTTCTTCGTCGTGATATGCCTGACGAGTTTGCTGATTGATCGAGTCGCCCTTGTATTGCTCATAGGTACCGGAAGCACCAACCAAGATTTTTGCGAAGGTATTCTCGTTGAGGATGTGTTCATACGAAAGACCCATCCATCCTGTTTGATACTCTACCTCGGTGTTTCTGTCGGGGTCTCCATAAAGATCAACTACCGTTGTGTCGATGTCATTTCCATAGAATGCAACATCACTCTTTCCGCCTGTACCAAAAAGTGTAAGGGTGCCCCACTCACCGATCTTTGATGTGAGTTTTAGGTTTGCATCTTGATAGTCCGGCACGGCCGACCCAGTGCCGAAGTTGATACCCAGGGTCTTAAACACACCAAGAGTTGAGTAGCGGTAGTTGGCAACAAAGGAACTATTCTCCCAGGCCGGACCTTCAGCACCGAGCTCAAAGCCATTAAAGCCAACTTGGCCAACGAATTCATACTTCTCGGGATTACCATTGCGCATGCGCAGATCGAAGACACCGGAGAGTGCATTCCCGTATGGTGACGGAAAAGCGCTGGTCATGAAGTCTGATTTTTCGAGGACATTGTTGTTGAGCATACTCACAGGGCCACCTGTGCTGTTGAGTGAACCAAAGTGGTTCGGGTTCGGGATGATCATGCCCTCCATCTGCCAGAGCATTCCGGCGGGTGAGTTACCGCGCACTACAATGTCATTACGACTATCATTGGCACCAACAACACCGGCAAAGTTCTGTGCCATGCGCGAGGGATCGCCCAACGACCCTGCGTATCTCTTCGTATCCTCTAGGTTGAAAGCACGTGCAGATACCGATGTGTATTCACTGTTCGTGATGGCATCATCCGCCATCCGATCATAGACAACTTCGACTTCTTTTGAAGTGGAATACGCCTCATTAAGGACAACACTCATCACCACTTCCTTGCCCGCAGTAACAAGGACGTTGTCGTTTACATAGGGTTCGTAGCCGATCATCGTGATCTTCACGATCTTCCGTCCAAGGGGCACCCCAGCGATACGAAACGTGCCATTCTTTTTTACGATCGCCCCCTTGATTGTCTTTCCATTCTCGATCACCGTTACGGTTGCGCCTGTGATGGAGTTGTTGGAAATGGCATCAAGCACGGTACCGCGAATGACCTGCGTTCCCTCTTGTATGGTATCCTGTGCCAGTGATGGCAGTGAGATCGAAAAGAGGATCAAGAGACGAAGGAGTAAACGAACTGACACAAAGGCTCCGATGGTGATTGGCTGTTCTGTGGTGCGAACATCGCCTCGGGAGCATATGCCATGCCTTGATCCAGATCAAGAAGTTGATACACCTTGCTGCGCGAGACGGCGCCGAATACGAGAAAGAGCCTCAGGAGTTACACCGAGGTACGATGCAATGAGGTAGAGCGGGACGCGTTGCATGAGCTTTGGTCGCGTGGTAAGCAGCGTGAGATACCGTTGTTCAGGCGTATCGAGAATAAAGGAATCGTTCTTTGCGCTCACTGCCATGAAGAGGAATTCTGCAACGCGTCTGCCAATCCTGTCACTACCGGATATGTTTTCGTACAACCACTGCATGCCCTGGAACGACATTACCAACAACTCAGCATCTTCGAGTGCTTCGATGTTTACTCTGGCTGGTGCTTGACGCAGAAAGCTGTCGTAGTCTGCCGTGATCCCATTCTCAAAACTAAACTCGATGGAGGTGACCTTTCCATCCACTTCGTAGAACATGTGCAGCAGACCACTCACCACAAAGGCTACATGTTCACAACGCTCACCTACGCTCAGCCACCGTTCGCCCTTTGCAATCCGTACACCGCTATGCACCTGTTTAAATGCATAGATCATCTGTTGATCGAAGGGGGCGAATCGCTCATACGCAGTTACGAGTCGTTCAAATTGTTCTTCTGTGGGGTCGAACCGACGAGGCATATCATACCCTGGTGCGAGCGTTCCACACGAAGTATACCGGAACACCTGTGGCAACGATGATCAGTCCCGGCCAGCTGTAGTTGGGCTTATAGATCAACAAGCACACGCAAATGAAAAGCGCGGCAATGATATACAACGCTGGCAGGAATGGGTAGCCAAATGCCTTTATTGGACGGGGCTCATTGGGACGTGTCTTGCGGAGTCTGAAGATCCCCATGATCGTGAGAACGTAGAAGATCAACACGGCGAACACAACATAGTCGAGCAGGTCGCCATACTTCCCGCTCAAACACAATGCACTTGCCCATATCGCTTGCATCCATAATGAGCGGGCTGGCACGCCCCCTTCATTCAACTCCCCTGCTTTGCGAAAGAACAACTTGTCCTTAGCCATGGCATAATAAGCACGAGCGCCACTAAGGATGATGCCGTTGTTGCAACCGAACGTAGAGATCATGATGAGTACGGCCATGATTGTTGCGCCGATGGGACCGAACATCACGTCGGCTGCAGCCGCGCCAACACGATCATTGGTGGCGTAGGCGATACCGCGTTCGATAGTGGTTGCACCGGCCACATCGCCCCCTACCGTCATGACCGACATGTAGGCAACATTCGTCAACAGATAGAGGACCGTTACAAGGACCACTCCACCAAGAAGTGCTCTTGGGATCACACGCTCCGGTTGTTTGACCTCTGCTGCAGCGAAGGTGATGTTATTCCATGCATCGCTGGAGAAGACAGAACCAACCATGGCAACGGCTATGATGGCGAGAAGAGGCGCACCAAAGAGAGGGTTCTCGGGAGAGAGAGGCGGCAGCTGCGACGTCCAAAGGTCATCGAAATTGACGTGAAATGCTCCGCTTCCCCAACCAACCACCAAACCAACAAGGGCAAGGGCAACAACACTCACAATCTTGGTTGTTGTGAATGTATTCTGAATGAGTTTGCCAAGCCGAACGCCTCGAGCATTGAGAGCCGTTAGACCGATAATACTTGCAATGGCGAGGATCTGTGCTGCATTGATCGTTGCCGGTTTTGAGCCGATCATAAAGCCAAGGTCGATGAGGACATTAGCTTCGCCAACACCCGGCAAGAGCACGGAGGTATACTTTGCAAAGGCCATGGCAACGGCGGCGATGGTTCCGGTTTGGATCACGGTGAACAACGTCCAGCCATAGAGAAAGCCCGACATTCTCCCGAACGACTCACGCAGGTAGACGTATTGTCCACCAGCATGAGGAAGAAGTCCGGCCAGCTCTCCATAGGACAACGCAGCAATAAGTGTAAGTGCTCCCGTGACAACCCACACAAGGAGCAACAGTGCAGGAGAACCCACACTACGCGCTATGTCTGCACTGACAATAAAGACGCCCGACCCGATCATGGATCCGGCAACAATCATCGTTGCATCAAAAAGTCCGAGGTCGCGCCGGAAACTCATGCTTGGGCTTTACGCACCTTGGAGTGCTTGATGCTGTAGAAGTAGTAGACAAGGAGTCCAATTCCGAGCCACACGAAAAGACGCGCAGCATGCATCCAATCGCTCACACACAAAGAGACCAGCAATGTGCCACAGGCAATGATGCCAAGGACCGGGATCAACGGCACCCATGGCGTCTTGAACGGACGCGGACGTTCTGGTTCTTTGTAGCGCAGGACAAGCACGGCAAGACAGACCACGATAAAGGCAAAGAGAGTACCTACAGACGTCATCTCACCTACGATGGCAATCGGTGCAAAGCCTGCGAAGAGGCTCACAACACATGCGAACAGGATATTCGACTTCCACGGCGTCTTGAACTTCGGATGTGAGTCGCTGAAAAGTTTCGGAAGCAATCCGTCCTTAGACATGGAGAAGAACACCCGACTTTGCCCAAGCAACATCACAAGGATCACGCTAGAATATCCGGCGATGATGGCAAGGTTGATCGCTGGCCCCAACCATGAGATACCCATCTTCTCAACAGCAACAGCAACAGGAGCAGCAACACCGGCAAACTCCGTGTAGTTGGCAACACCCGTCATAACGAACGAGAAGAGGACGTAGAGAATGGTGCAAATGATGAGTGAACCCAGAATACCGATCGGCATGTCCTTCTGTGGGTTCTTCGCTTCCTGAGCTGCTGTAGAGACCGCATCAAAGCCAATGAAGGCAAAGAAGACCATTCCGGCAGCTTTCAGGATACCGCTCCAGCCGAAGACGCCGAACGAGCCGGTATTCTCAGGGATGAACGGCGTGTAGTTATCAGCATTGATGTAGGCGAATCCAAGACCGATGAAGATGATCACCACAGCCACTTTGAGGAACACTACCACGGCATTGGCGCGTGCTGATTCTTGAATTCCGCGGATGAGGAGCAGGGACACGGCAAAGACAATGATCATGGCCGGAATGTTCACAAGGCCGTGTTCGGGACTTCCAGGCGGGGTTTGCCAATACGACATCGATATCGATGTAGGCAGATGAACATTGAAGTAGGCAAGGAACTTGGCCACATATGCAGACCACGACACCGCAACAGTAGAGGCACCAACGGCATATTCAAGGACAAGATCCCATCCAATGATCCATGCGAAGAGTTCGCCCATCGTTGCATATGCATACGTATACGCACTACCTGCCATAGGGATCATCGCAGCGAACTCTGCATAGCAGAGTCCGGCAAAAGCGCATCCAATGGCAGCGATCACAAAGGAGATCGAGACAGCCGGACCGGCATGTTCTGCCGCGGCGATCCCCGTCAGCGAGAACAAGCCCGCACCAATGATGGCGCCGATGCCGAGATTGATGAGATTCATCGGGCCAAGCGTTCGCTTGAGATCCGTTGAGTGTGCAGCATCACTTTGAAGCTGCGATATGTCCTTACGGAACTTGAGATCAAATGCCATGCGTGTATTATCTCTCTTTGTGATCAAGTCACCAACGGCGCAATATAGTTTTGTTTATTCCTCTTCCCATCGATGATCGCACACTTCGCACACCATTGTCTTACTCGACTCGTTTTGAACTCCGATTCCAAAGAGTGCCATCATGAAAAGAAAGATGTTGAACGAACTTCGTCGGTGCACCATCCTCGACCCACATTCAGGACATTGCACATCGAATCCACGAGTTTCATCGTCCACTTCCTGACCTGCCTCCCCCTCAAGCGGTGAAGCAAGTATTTCCAATGCCCTTTCAACATCCCCTCCTCGCACTTGGACCTTTACCCCACCCAGGGCATAGGTTGCATACGGTTGCCAACTCGTATGGGCCTCATCCGCTACGAAGGATTCAACTCCATTATCCCGTAAAAGCCCCATAAGTACGTGTGCATCGACCGGCGAATAACAGCTTTTCACCGTTACCAGATCATTCTCACCGTAGCTGAATCCCATGATCTTCCCCTGAAACACGTGAGCAGAACTTCGGGAAGTTAGCACGTGTTGTCCCCCGTTGGTAGGTTTGCAGTCCCAATTCGATCACCACTTTTTCTACGGAGTTTACAATGGCACTATCCGTCGGCACGGCCGCACCGGACTTTACGCTTCTCGACACTACAAAGACCCCTGTTACCCTCTCTTCTTTTAAGGGGCAAACAGTGATCCTCGCATTCTTCCCGGCAGCATTTACAGGCGTTTGCAAGGCGGAAATGTGCTCTTTCCAGAGCGCTATCCAGCGCCTCAATTCCGCCAAAGCAGCTGTCCTGGGCGTTTCCGCTGACATTCCGTTCTCGAACGCAGCCTTCGCAGAAGCCAATGGCCTCACGTTCCCACTCCTGTCAGACTTCAATCTCGACACCATCCGCGCCTATGACGTTCTCTTCGAGAACTTCGCCGGCATCCAGGGCCTTACTCGCTCAAGCCGCGCAACCTTCGTGATCGATGCCGAAGGCATCATCCGTCACGTCCACGTAACCGAAAACCCTGGTGTAGAACCGAACTATGATGAGATCTATGCAGCGGCAGAAGCACTTAGCTGAAATGACGAAATGACGTAGTGACTACTATGACGTTATGACCACTATGACGTTATGACTCACTCGTTGTCTACCTAGAAATGGTGGGTTCATCGAAGATGGACCCACCATTTCTTTATCAAAATTCCGCGACGGCAGCGTCATCCCGAGGAGCGCAGCGACGAGGGACCTCGAAACAAAAAAAACGGTCACTCTTCCGAGTGACCGTTTTTTGTTTCGCATCTTTCCCACAAAGCTGCGAGTTCCTCTCTGTGCTTCATGCCTTTCCCCTTGGCATGAGAGCAGTGGGCTTAGCTGCGCTCATTGGAAGCCCCTTTACGGGGACGTCCATACTTGCGTTCCGACTTCTTCTTCATACCGAGACGCGTGATCTCGTCTGAATCGTCGCCGTATTGAGCAAGCACCTGGCGCTTTGTGCCCAGGACAAGCTCATGAAATTCACCTTCAATACGGACCGAGGCCTCTCTGGCTTTTGCTACGGCCTCGAGCGCTTTTTGCTCGGCTGCCGTAGCTTCCTCTAGTTCCTTAAGTGCTTCCCGCAACCGCTGCGCAGTGAACTCCTTGTTCGCAGGGTTGTAATCCTTCAGGGTCAGAACAGCCGTAGCTATCTGCTTGTCCTGAGTGAGGACTCTCTGCGTTACACGAGTCGTTGTGCGTTTAGCCATGGGTGCGGATTCCCCGAAGCGTCTTAATGAGAGTTATGCTGCATGCCTTCTGAGTTCTGTCCGTGCGTAAGTGACTCAGGTACAAACATAACTCTTTACCAACACGATGCAAACACATTCTTACATCACTGGTAGACTCAACCTATCCACCTGTTGACGATTACGAGTGGGGGTAAGGTCTCTACTGGTCCGCAATAAGTCCATACTGCATGGTTGGTAGCGACTTCTTCATGCGCGTTATCGCGACCAACATGTTACGTAGAGTCTACCAACCCATGTGCGACCGATACAATGCACTCAAATTTTCCGAGGAAATACCGAATTCGATCCTGCACACTCAACCAACAACTTGTCCGTATATTACAGCGTTTGTTTCACCCTTTGAACCAATGTTATGCGTCTTTTCGCAATTCTGGCCCTCGTGGCCGCCCTCTTCGTAGGTACAGTTGACACTTCTGCCCAAGGCGGACAACTCACTCCTGCTGCCCAAGCTCCTGTAATGATCAAGCCTAAAATGAAGCTTGCAGATGTTAAGGCCGTTACGCAGTTCATTGCCGGCGTTGATATCCGCGGCACTGAAGTGGACGCCTATCTCGACACTCGCAAGATCCTTGTTGATGTTATTGAAACAGCCAACAAGGCCACAAAGAAGGACGATGACATGGTAACGGTGGAAATGAAGATGGAGCAGGTCCAAAACCTCTTCACCCTCATGCAACGTGGCTCCCTTAAGGGCGCTGAAGCTGAAAAGTTCAAGGAAATCGTTCAGGCCCTGCAAGATGCAGTTAAGGCAGCGCAGGCGAAGTAACAGCGAACAGCGAATAGCGAGCAGCGAATAGCGAATTCAAATTAGAACGGCGTAGTCCCATCAGGGCTACGCCGTTTTTCGTTACTTGGTCGTTGGAGTCGCTAGCAATGACGAACGCTATTCGCTATTCGCTATTCGCTATTCGCTATTCGCTATTCGCTATTCGCTATTCGCTATTCGCTATTCGCTATTCGCTCAAGCGCCGATCAGCGCCTTATACGCATCAACATTCAGGAGCGCGTCGAGTTCAGATGGATCGGAGAGCTTGATTTTTACAAGCCAACCGCCATCGTAGGGTTCTTTGTTGACGGCGTCTGGTGCTGCGTTTACGGCATTCACTTCAATGATCTGACCGCTTACGGGGGCAAAGAGATCGGCAACAGTCTTCACTGCCTCAATCGAGCCAAAGGTGTCGCCCTTTGCCACTGTTGCTGCTGCGTCCGGAATGTCAACGTAGACTACGTCTCCAAGTTCGCCTTGGGCATGGTCCGTTACGCCGATTGTTCCAACATCACCTTCAACGCGGATCCACTCGTGATCGGTTGTGTATTTGAGGTCTGCAGGAAAGTTCATAGTCTAGGCCTTCCAATCATGTGTGTCGAGATACTTCGTGTCAAAGTTGCCGGAGATAAAGTCCGGGTTCTCCATCATCTTGCGATGGAATGGAATGGTGGTATGGATACCCTCGATCACAAACTCATCAAGGGCGCGACGCATCTTGGTGATGGTCTCCATACGCGTAGGTGCAAAGGCAATAAGTTTTGCTACCATCGAATCGTAATACGGCGGGATGGTGTAGCCTTGGTAGATGTGGGAGTCCACACGAATGCCGGGACCGCCCGGGAAGTTGAGCGACTCGATCTTGCCGGGTGACGGACGGAAATCGTGGTATGGGTCCTCAGCATTGATCCGGCACTCAATGGAGTGCATAATCGGATCACGTTGCTTCAGCGTGAGTTTCTCACCCGATGCAACCAACAACTGCTCCTTGATCAGATCCACCATTGATGACTGCTCAGTTACCGGATGCTCTACTTGTATCCGCGTGTTCATCTCCATGAAGTAGAAGTTGCGGTGCTTGTCCACAAGGAACTCAATCGTGCCCGCCCCAACATAGTTCACACTGGCAGCCCCCTTCACAGACGCATCACCCATGGCCTTGCGGAGCTCGGGAGTCATGATCGGAGAAGGGGCTTCTTCGATCAACTTTTGGTGACGTCGCTGAATAGAACACTCGCGCTCATTGAGGTGAATCACATTTCCGTGCGTGTCGGCAAAAACTTGGATCTCGATGTGACGTGGCTCTTCGATGAACTTCTCAATGTAGATGTCTCCGTTTCCGAACGATGCTTCGGCCTCACCACGGGCGTTTGCATAGGCTCGGTCGAGCTCAGCCGGATCTTCAACATATCGCATGCCCTTGCCACCACCACCGGCAACGGCCTTGATCATCACGGGATAGCCAACTTCTTGGGCAACCCTGCGAGCATCTTCTACAGTAGGTACGATGCCGTCAGAACCAGGCACAACCGGTACACCGGCGGCACGCATCGTATCCTTGGCAAAGGACTTGTTTCCCATCCGCGTTATTGCGTCAGGAGTAGGACCAACGAACGTGAGATTACAGTCGTGACAGATCTCTGCAAACGTTGCATTTTCAGCAAGGAACCCATACCCGGGGTGGATAGCATCTGCATTTGTAACATCGGCAGCTGCAATGAGCGACGGGATATTTAGATACGAGAGTTTTCCTTGTGCAGGACCTACACAAACAGCCTCATCCGCAAATCGAACATGGAGCGATGCGCGGTCTGCCTCTGAATAGACCGCAACGGTCTTAATTCCGAGTTCCTTCGCAGCACGAATAATGCGCAATGCGATCTCGCCGCGGTTGGCGATAAGCAGCTTTTTGATCATAGCTCGGAGCCCTTAGGGTTAGTCGGGCTTGATGATGAACATCGGCTGGTTGTATTCAACCGGCTGACCGTTCTCAACAAGGATCTTCACGATCGTTCCGGTAAAGTCGGACTCGATCTCGTTCATGAGCTTCATGGCCTCAACAATACACAGTGTGTCTCCCACACTCACGCGTTGGCCAACCTGCACAAATGCATCAGCATCCGGTGAGGGGGCTCTGTAGAACGTCCCCACGATCGGGGAGAGTAGCTTGTGGGCAGTTTCTTCAACTACGGCCGTTGCTGCAGGAGCTGCTGCAACAGGAGCAGGCGCTGCTGCAGGAGCCGGAGCGGCCATCTGCGGTTGCGGCTGTGCATTCATGTAATATGTTGGCGCCATCATACCTTCCGGTTGATGAACGGCCTTCGACATCTGGAGGCTTACGCCTTCTTCTTCAATGCTGAGTTCGGTGGCTGTGCTCTCATCAAAGATCTTCAGGAGTCGACGCAGGTAGTTGAGATCCATGATTCCTCCAATGTTGACGGAAATGTTTGCCCCTACGGGCAAACGAACCCACCCATCATTCCTTAACGCGGTCCATGTAGGAACCCGTAGACGTATCGATGCGAATAAGGTCGCCCTCATTCACAAACAACGGTACGTTCACGTTTGCGCCCGTTTCAACGGTGGAAGGCTTGAGAGCATTTGTAGCAGTATCGCCCTTCACACCGGGTTCGGTAGACATCACACGGAGGGCAACATGGTTCGGCATGGTTACCGAAACAACATTGTCTTGTTCGTCCCGCGCGATCTGTACTTCCAAACCTTCCTTCATGAACTTGGCTACGTCTCCAACAATCTCAACCGGTACTGGGATCTGATCGTATGACTCAGCATCCATGAACATGAACACGTCTACGTCGCGATAGAGATACTGATAGTTGCGAGTCTCAACACGAACGAATTCAATGGTCTCACCCGACCGGAACCGCTCTTCGCGCAACTTGCCGGTCTTGATAACACGCATCTTCACTTGGTAGAAGGCACGGAGATTACCCGGTGTGCGGTGGATAGACTCGAGGACCGTGCAGAGCTCACCATTATGAAGGATGACTGCACCTACACGGAGATCGGCTGTTGTTGCCATGCTTTAGGGATCGATGAAGTGATGTACTGAAGAGGTCCCGACCGGATTCGAACCGATGTACGAGCTTTTGCAGAGCTCTGTATAGCCACTCTACCACGGGACCGGAGAGTCACAAATATAGGAAAAGGGGGCCTTGTAGCCCCCTTTTTTGATCGAATTGCTGTGTTTTTGCGTGATTTCCTCGAAAAAACGTGTTTTCACACGCCAGAGGCTAATCAATCAGACCTTAGTGATCACCATGTATACAGGGCCGATATAACGCTTGCCCTTGGCGGCCTTGCGAATAGGTGGCGGATCGATTGGGTCTGTTGTGTTCACGGCCCGCACGCTGATACGTCCGGCAGATACGCCCTTGGATACAAAGAACTTCTTGATGGCATCTGCCCGTGCTGAACTGAGCTTCTGCGTTGCATCGGCCGTGCCTTCAACATCAGGATAACAGACGAGTTCAATGTTTGTGCCCGGATTCATGATGAGCACCTTGGCCATTTCGCCGAGATCTTCATCTGCACCGGTCTTGAGCGTAGTCTTCTTGAGATCGAATGGGGCTGGTGCGATAGCAATGGTGCGACCGGCCTCCATTGGGCGGACAACAAAGTCCTTGGAAATCTCGAGGTACTTGCCTGTAGACGGAATGTCCACACGGAATTCCTGGCGGAAGTAGCGGGGATCTTCTACTCGGATTACATAGCTCTCACCTGGCTTGAGCCCGGTCTGAAGATATCCGTCGTTTGGATTGCTCTTTGATGTCTGACCAAGCTTTTTGCCTTGAGCGTCAATAACAACGTAGTTGGCTTCGACCGGCGTTAGTGTCTGTCCATTCAGAAAATACCCGGTTAGCGTAACCACTGTGCCCAAGGCACTCTGTGCAGTTGCAGCAACACTGCCACCGAACAAAAGGACAACAGTTGCAATGGTAGTGATGATGCGCATAGTTCTTGTTGGTGTCATGTTCAACGTCCTCCACCGCGATTTGAACGTCCGGCTTCAGTTCCAGCTTCCTTCAGCATGCGAACGGTACCATCAGCACATCCCAGAACGATAAGGCCGGCGTTGCTGGTTACATCAAGCGACCACACTTCAACGCCAACATTGTTCATCATAAGGTTCTGCCCGGTAGTGATGTCCCACATCTTTACCGTCTTATCCAGGCTGCCCGTTACGATTGTCTTATTGTCCTCTGCAAACGCAACGTCTTGAACCAGGTCGAGGTGTGCGTTGATGGAACGAACAAGATCACCAGATGGCATAGCCCAGATCTTCACAACTCCGTTTTGGTCGGCCGTTGCCAGGTATTTTGAATCGAAAGAATACAATGCAACAAGCACGGGTGCTTGATGTGCCGTAAGGGTCATGATCGGATCCTTCTTCGACAGGTCCGTTGACCAGATCTTTACCGTGCGATCATCCGAGCACGAAGCGATAAATCGCCCATCATAGGAGTAGGCAACGTTATTGGTCTGCATTGTATGACCGCGTAGCGTCTTGGCTTCTACACCGATCTTGGCATCCCAGATCTTCACCGTCTTATCAAACGATGTGCTGGCAACAAGCGAGCTGCCTTCGATTGGATTGAAATACACACCGATCACCTCAGCCGTGTGACCACGCAGCAGTTGTGTTTGCTTGCCCGTCTCAACGTCCCACACGCGAATGGTGCGGTCGTTGCTGGCACTCACAAGTGACTTGTCATCGCCGGAGAAGGAGATGTTGTTCACCTGTGCTGTGTGCCCAGTGAGCGTGCGCAATTCCTTCCCGTCAGGAAGAGACCACAGCTTGACGGTTTCGTCAAGGCTGCACGTGGCGACCATGGTGTTCGCATCATTCACAAAAACACCGAGCACCTCATCGGCATGTTTGCCGACTGTTGTGGCGGTGTAGGAGCGTTGTTGTGCCCAAGCGCCAACCGTACAAACGGCTGTTGCAGCGAGCACGAGAACTCCCGATCGTAGCATTCGCATCGTATCCTCAACCCATTAGATGAATGATTCGCCCCATGATCATGACGTAGCAAGTCTCATGCGCAGATCGGAGGCGATAGCACGCAATTCAACAACCACGTCTTGTCCCATCGTCTTTGTAGGACGCTCTGCCTGCATGGTCTCTACCGGCACAACGTCTTCAATGATGTTCTCAACATCTTCAGGCAACCCTTGCTGCTTGAGATATTCCTTTGCACCTGCCACAGTGTAACGCTCATCTCGCAGCAGACGCTTGATGACCCGTAACACAGCAAGGTCCCTACGTGTATACACACGATTCCCAGCCCTGTTTTTCTGAGGTCGTAACTGGGAAAACTCTCGCTCCCAGTACCTCAAAACGTGCTGTTCTTCACCGATGATCTTGGCGGCTTCGGTGATGGAATGATATAGCTTCTTAATGGCGTGTTGCATTGGAGTCCGATAATACAAAAAACCCTCGACAGAGGATTGTCATTCAGGTAAGGGGCGTGTATTTCGTCTGCGATATACACCTGCCTGTGAGGAGACATTCAGGAGTATTCCAACGGCAATCGCACTGAAGAACACGCTGGACCCCCCGTAGGAGATAAAGGGCATTGGCAAGCCGGTGGTAGGCAAGATCCCGCATGTTACACCGGCATTTACAAAGGCATAGATGGCCAAGGTTGTGGTGATGCCGGCTGCCAGGAGCCGACCAAAGGCGTCGGGAGCCTTTTTTGCAACGGTATAGCCGCGCCACATAATAAGGACGAAGGCAAAAACCAGGAGGCTCACTCCGATGAAGCCGTATTCCTCACCAACGATGCTGAAAATGAAGTCGCCATAGGACTCGGGTAGGAACCAATCTCGCTGCCGACTCTGCCCCGGCCCTACTCCGGTAATCCCGCCATTACCAAAGGCAATAAGTGCCTGGTCGAGCTGATATCGGACGGGCTCGTCCCCTGTGCCCCCTCCAAAAAAGGCAACAAGGCGCTTCATTCGGTACTCAGCGGTAACTGCATATGCGCTGGCAACGAGAAGCCCTGAGCCCACAATGATGCCCAGGTGCTTAATGTCAAGATCCGCCAAGAACATCATCACCATCACGATGAAGAAGATCACGCTGGCAGTGGAAAGATTCGGCTGCAAGGCAATGAGAATGCACACGGGGAGCACCCACACCATGATGGGCAGAATGCCCTTCTTCCAGGTGCGTAGCGTTGTGCGATTAGTGCTCAGCATGGCGGCTGTATGAATGACCAAGGCAAACTTGGCCAGTTCGGAGGGTTGAAAATTCACCGGACCGAGTTTGACCCACCTACTCGCCCCTTTTATCTCGGTTCCCATCACTAAGACCATCAAGAGGAAGCCAATGGCCACGAGCAGAACTGTTGCGGACGTGCCGTGCCATACGCGATAGTCGATTTTGGCGAACACGATCATCAGAGTAAGGCCGATGAGCACTCGGATGGCATGATTCCATACGAGTTCTTCGCTTGAGCCAAATTTGACGTCGGCAAAGGATGCACTTGCCGAATACACAAAGGCAATGCTGAACATCAAGAGTCCGGCAATCGGCAAGAGAATAAGCCAATCGATGTTCGATGGTTCGGGACGGGTATTCATGCTAGGGCAGTTCGATCCAGAAGGTGGTTCCGTGTCCAGGCTGTGTTTCGCGAACGAACAACCTTCCACCATGATAGTCTTCGATGATGCGGCGAGAGAGGGAGAGTCCTAAGCCCCATCCCCTCTTCTTTGTTGTGTAACCGGGTTGAAAGATACGGGAGGCAATCTGACGTGTCATACCTTTTCCGTTGTCGCGAACCACTACCAGCACACCCTGCCCCTTGATCTTTTTTCTGAGCGAAATCTCGATAAGGCCGTCATGGCGTTCAATGGCTTCTACGGCATTCTTTATGAGGTTCTCGATCACCCACTCAAAAAGCTCAATGCTGATGTTTGCCTCGAGGGTGAGGTCGAGTTTTCGCTCGATGGTCACCTTCCTCCCCAGATTGGGGAGTCGAGTTTCAAAATAGGTACTCACGTGTTCGATCACGGGTCCCAAGGCCACTGTCTCCAACTTTGGCTGTGAACCGATCTTGGCAAAACGATTGGCGATCACATTGAGTCGTTCAACGTCTCTCTCCATCTCGCGCGAGGTTTCCTCAACTCTATGCGGATCGTGCCGCTCCATGCGGAGGATCTCCAACCATGCAAGCATGCTGGAAAGGGGCGTTCCTAACTGGTGCGCTGCCTCCTTAGCCATGCCCACCCAGATGTTTGATTCTTCGTTCCGCCTGATCGTTGAGAAGGCCACGTATCCTACCAGAATAAATGCAGCCACAATGAGGATCTCCACAAAGGGCATGTATCTGAGCCTTCGCACAATAGCAGAGTTGGTGTAGAACATCCTCTGCACCACCTTGCCCGTTGGGTCCACCATTTCAAATGGCGGATACTCTCTCTTCATTTCTTGAATGTAGCTCCGCAACCATTCCTTTTGCTGCTGAACAGATAGCGTTGTATCCATGTCAACATTCATCATGAATTGTTGGTACGGAAACACGGGATCGTCATTACGATCAGCAAAGATCACGGGGAAGTGGATTGACGAATACGTCATGTCCACATAGAAGAGCAGGTCTTCATCGTTGGTTGACTGGTATGACCGAGCTAGTAGACTGGCGTACAACTCAACTGTTCGCTTTTCATTAGCAACGAGTTCGTCCACGAGGGTCTTGGTGTAGTACAACACCGCGCCCATAATACCAAGACCAAGTACCGTGAGAAAGATCTTCAGCTGCCATTTCGTGACGCTGGCTCGCCAGATGCGAACTCTGTCGGCTCGCCCAACCTTTGTACCGAGACTCATGCAGCGTCGATCTCAAATCGGACAAAGGGATCGCCCCCTGCATCATCAATCTGTGTTGGTATTCCGCCGGCAATTGTGAATCGCGCTCTACCTTGACGATTGCGCTTGTAAATCACAAGATCATACGTGCCATCAATTGGCATTGCGAGAGAGATGCTGGATCGGGCTCCACCGACTGCAGGTGCGGAAACACGTGGCACAGACAATCCGCCGATCTCAACGCCATATTCATTCTTGGAGGGGGCTGAGCGGTTCGTTAACCCAATCTCATAACCAAACGATGTGAACTCACGAACAGTACGCACACGCAAGGCAAGTAGCACGCGTTTGGAATCAGGCTCGGTTTCGCGTGCAAGGGTTACCACAAATTCGTGGTCGATAGTTGGTTCTATGCGTGCATCGTTCATGGTTAGAGGAGAACTGATTCGAGCTCGTGTTGAGCAATGGTGCGCTGCTCGCCCGACTCCATATTTTTTACAACGGCTGTGCCTTGCGCAAGCTCATCTTCGCCGATCATCACAACCCAACGTACCTGCTCGCGATTGGCATCCTTCATTTGCGCCTTCACGGACCTACGCATCACGTCCGTTACAACATGAAGGCCACGCTTGCGAAGTCGGGCTGCAAGTACATGCACAGGTAGTAGCGCGGCGTCTCCAATGGCACAGACATAGACACCATTGATTGACGATTCGCCCCATCCACCATGCTCTGCTTCGTACAACAACAACAAGCGTTCTATACCGATCGAAAAACCTACGGCAGGTACATCGCCCCCTCCTAGCATCGCAAAGAGTGGATCGTACCTGCCTCCACCACCAATGGCATTCTGTGTGCCGAGTTCATTGGTTGTGAATTCAAAAACGGTGTGATTGTAATAGTCCAATCCACGCACGAGCAACGGATTCATCACGTAGCTGACACCAGCTACATCCAATAAAGCGCGCACAGCTGCCAAATGTGCTGAGCTTGCTTCATCGAGGAATGAACTGAGAAGGGGCGCACCGGAAATTATTGCTCTGTCCCGCTCTTCTTTAGAATCCAATACCCGCAAGGGATTGGTTGTGATCCTGCGTTGGGAATCAACGGAGAGACCATCTGCATTGGACGTGAGATACTCAACTAGTGCCGTGCGATAGGCCAATCGCACATCTGCCGTGCCTAGTGAGTTGAGTTCAAGAGTGTACTTCGTAATACCAACACGTTGCAGGACCTCGTTTGCCAAGAGGATAACTTCTACATCACTTTCGGGATAGGGCGAACCGATACATTCTGCGCCGAATTGATGAAACTGCCTGTATCTCCCCTTCTGTGGACGATCATACCGAAACTGTGGTCCGGCATACCACAACCGTGTTGTTGGATGATGACGCAAGTAACTATGCTCGATCATCGCCCGCACAATGGGAGCCGTCATCTCCGGACGTAGCGTAAGCGAATCCCCACCACGATCTTCAAACGTGTACATCTCCTTGCCCACAACATCCGTGTCTTCTCCGATGCCTCTCTTGAAGAGTTCTGTGCTCTCAAACATCGGGGTTCGGAACTCGCTATAAGAGAATGCGTCTGTCACACTGCGGAAAATCTGTTCGGCGCGGTGCCACGCGCTCATCTCCGGCCCGAAGATATCCCGTGTACCACGTACTGCCTGGAGGCTCACGCGCGTTCCTCCTCGTTCTGACCCATCAATGCCATCACATCTTCTATTGAGCGTGCATTAAGCAGTGCCGTGCGGAACTGCTCTGACCCAACCATACGCGAGATGCGACTGAGCAAACGCAGGTGGACACCTACGTTTCCTTCGGTGCCAACGAGGAGCAGGATTATCGACACCGGTTTATCGTCGAGCGCATCAAAGTCGATCGGTGATGCCAATGTGGCTAACGCCGCCATGGATCTATCCACAACGTTGGTCTTTCCGTGAGGAAGCGCTACACCGTTGCCTATACCGGTCGACATAAGTCGCTCGCGTTCGAGGATCACTGTTCCAAGCGTGGCTCTATCCTGCACCTTGCCACCTTTAGCAAGCAGGTCAACCATCTTGTTGAGCGCATCGGTCTTGTCCTTCACCTCTAGATTGAGGGCAACACAAGCCGGATCGAGAATGTCAGAGATCTTGATATCCATAGGTGCTGGTCATTGTCCGTCACGCCATTGCGTGACAAGTTCTGCATAGGTATCTCTCGTAGAACGGGCCTGGTCTGCCGAATCTGCTTCAGCGGTGATAGTGAACAATGCTTCTTCCTTGTCTGGGGCAAGTAGCACGGTTACGCCATCCTTGCTAACGCGAACACCATCCACAAGCAAACGTTGCAATCCTTCGGAATGCTCCATTGCTCTGCGCATCACTGTACCGCGTGCTTCATACGGACACGGCACCGATACGGTGGATTGATGACGTTTCGGCAAAGACAGGTCGAGTTCCGAGAGTTGGTGATCTGTTTGAGCAAGCATATCGAGAATGCGACACGCCGTGTACATTCCGTCTGATGCCTGAAGGAATTCGGGGAAGATGAATCCACCACGTGTACCACCAACGAAACGAATGCGTTCGTCCTTGGTAGCCTCCATCATCGCTCCGTGGGAGTTTCGAATGCGTACAACCTCTACATTGTAATCCGCAGCAATCATTTCGATCTCCTCCGTTGCCTGAACGGGGATTGCGATCAGATAAGGCTCGTGATGTCGATTCGTTTCGAGGAAGAGTTTTGTGACGATTGAAAGAAGTCGGAGAGATGTGTACCAAATGCCTCGCTCGTCAACCAGAGCAATCTTCTCTACACCGGGATCAATCTTGAATCCGATCTCATACCCAAGTGAACGCATGATGATGGATGATTCATCGAGCACTTCGGCCATCGGGTCGGCAAAGTGCGAAGCATCAACATAACTATTCATTCCTAGCGTGCGGCACTTCAGTTCCCCTAGGATCTGGGGAAACACAGTGGCTGCAAGACCGAACGAATAATCCACCAAGAGGTTGAACTGTCTATTTCGAATGCGCTCTGTATTCAACGCCGTGAGGAACCGGTCGATATACATCGCTGTAGAGCGTTCCGGGAAGGTCAAACGCCCTACGTTGTCGAACTCAACACGCTTGATGTCTTCACCAAAGTAGAATCTCTCAACAGACTTCGTTTGCGCGAGTGGTATGTCGCGACCATCTTTTCCAAAGAGAATGATGTCTGTACGTCCATGTTTTCTCGGAGAACGCCTCACATGGAAACCGGCCACATATTTTCCACTGTGCAGTTCTTGGCGCGTTTGCGGAATAGATGTTGTTTGAAGATCAGAAACATTAATCCCCGCACTCATGAGGCCGGCGGTAACGCTTCGCTTGATCATACGAGACACTGCATCGTCATCCCGCGAAGCAATGATCGTAGTGCCAGCACCTAACGATGTTCCCAGTGCCGCACCAAGTTTTGCTGCGAACTCTGGATTCACTTCGATATTGGAGATGCCACTGATACGCGCATCTGTGAAAAGCTCGCGCGACCACCGTTCTTCTTGAACGAGGCTGTGGGTGACAACTGCATGAGACTCAACAACCTTTCGTGGCCAGAGTTTCACACCGGAAACTAGCCGTGCATCATTTCCGATAACGCAGTCTTCTGCAATAATGACATTCTCTCCGATGGAAGCTTGGGAGCCAATGGTTGTGTCATTACACACAACGGCATGGGTTATCTCAACAAATTCTCCAACGTTCACATCGTTCCAGAGGACAGCCCCGTCAATTGATGCACCTGCGCCGATCGTGCACCCATCGCCGATCACACAGTTTGTAAGCCGGACGTGATCTCCGATCACCACTTCATCGCCGATAATCACAAGTCCATCAAGTTCTGCTGTTGGCGAAAGTTGGAGCCCCGTACCGCAATAACTCGAATCGCATTTTTCGCCCTTGAATTCAACACGAACACGTCCTGCGAGCACATCATCATGGGCGAGTTGATATTCATGAAGATTTCCTATGTCCTTCCAATACCCATCGGCTACGTAGCCAAAGAGCGGGAGCCCCTTCTGAAGCATGAGCGGGTAGAGATCCTTGCTGAAGTCAAACTCCGTCTTCGGCGGAATCAGATCCATCACATCGGGTTCGAGGATATAGATGCCGGTGTTGATCGTGTCGCTGAATACCTCGCCCCACGATGGTTTCTCGAGGAATCTTGAGATGCGGCCGTGATCGTCCGTCATCACAATACCATATTGAAGGGGCTGAGGGACACGTGTCAAAACGATGGTGGCCATAGCTCCACGCTCTTCGTGGAATGCTACGGCCTTCTCAATGTCAATATCAGTTAGTACATCGCCGGAAATGATGATGAATCGTTCGTCGAGGAATGATTCTGCATTCTTCACGCTGCCGGCTGTTCCGAAGTCAGCCTCTGCAAGCATATACCGCATGGTGATGTTGTGGGCCGACCCTTCGCCAAAGAACTCAGAGATGTGTTCCGGCTGGAAGTACAGCAGGGATACAACGTCTCGGATGCCATGACGCTTGAGGAGCTCCACGATGTGCTCCATCATTGGACGGTTTGCCACAGGGACCATGGGCTTGGGAACGGACATCGTAAGCGGTCGCAAACGAGTTCCAAATCCCCCGGCCATGATAACGGCCTTGCGAATGCTCATGCTTTGGTCATTTCGGCGTGAATGATGCGCTTCGAGTGGCACAAACATAGGCACCAAATACTCAACGCCGAGCCCTCATCTGAGTGCTCGGCGTTGGAAATGTTCCCGTAACTGGCCCTTTGGGTCAGAACGAGTCGATCACAATGCGGTACTCTATGATCCTCCCGCTTTCTGAGTCCAGGATGCGCTGGATCTGCACCTTGAGATACCCAGAGCAGAGTGCTCTTCCATAGTCTAAGCCTACCACTGTGCATGGGAACGAATATCCCTCTGCCAGGAGCGCACCTTCATAGCTACGGATGGCATTAACAAACATCGTAGACACGGTGGAAATGGTGAGGTTCCACGAGCATCGTTGGCCCGCCGTTGCCTTCCATGCAACCATTGCACCAGATGAGCACGATTCGGCAGGCGTCATTGGGTCTGGCAGACTCAGTGTTGCACTCATTCTGCCGGCGGCCATTTCTGCCAACCAGGATTGGATGCCAGGAACCACGCAAGTTGAAACCGTGGTTGGACCGGCCGATGCTGCATTCGTAATGAGCATACCCACACCGGCGTCTGTAAAGTCCGGCGTGGTGCGAACTGGGGTGGTTGAGGTGTCGATTGACATCAAACGCATCTCTAGATCTACGATCTCCGGACGCGAGAGGATTGATGACGGAACATCTTTTCTGACGATGCGGATCGAGTCTGGTATGGCCTTATATCGGGCCAGTACAGAAGAATCTGCGCTAGCCAGCACATTCTTAAACTCAATGGGTCCGTCTTTCGGTTTCTTTTCGCAGCCTGCGATAATAAGCGCCAGACCACATGCTACAAGTACAAGCTTCTTCACGTCCCCTCCCAGGTATGAAAAATGAATCGTCGAACTTACCTATTCGTCACTATTGAGCCGCAGTCTTTCCAGCACACCGGAATCTTCAAGGGTTGAGATGTCTCCACTCACTACCCCACCGGCAACGATCTCCCGGAGGAGTCTTCGCATGATCTTTCCACTCCGAGTCTTTGGAAGTGCATCTGTAAATCTCACCTCATCCGGTTTGGCTATATGTCCGATCTCCTTTGCCACGTGCGTGCGCAATTCCTCGCGCAATTTGTCAAGGTTCGCCCCCTTGGCACTTGCTTTAAGTGAGACAAAGGCAACAAGGGCATTGCCCTTTACCTCATCCGGACGTGCTACAACGGCTGCTTCGGCCACGAACTTGTGGGCAACCAAGGCACTTTCTATCTCTGCCGTGCCAAGGCGGTGTCCGCTCACGTTCACAACATCATCAACGCGACCAATGATCCAGATATAGCCATCCTTGTCCTTGCGCGCACCATCGCCGGTGAAATACCATCCGGGATGAGAACGTGTCTTTGGGAACTCGCTCCAATACGCCTCCCGATACCTGTCATCATTTCCATGAATGGTCCGCAGCATCGACGGCCATGGATGTTGAACAACGAGGAGTCCCCCTTCGTTTGCCGAACATGACGTACCATCCTTACGTACAACATCCACTACGATCCCCGGAAGGGGCTTTGTGGCCGTCCCTGGTTTTGTAGGTGTTGCACCCGGAATGGGAGCGATCATCATGGCACCGGTTTCGGTCTGCCACCATGTATCTACGATAGGGCAGCGTTCGTTGCCGATAACGGAGTGATACCACATCCAGGCTTCTGGGTTGATTGGCTCACCAACCGTTCCCAGCAGTCGCAGTGATGACAGATCGTGTTTCCGTGGCCAGGCCTCTCCCCACTTCATAAAGGCGCGGATGGCTGTTGGAGCTGTGTAGAAGATCGTAACGGCGTGACGTTCAATGATGTCCCAGAATCGGTCCGGCCCCGGCCAATTGGGAGCCCCTTCATACATCACAACGGTGGCTCCGTTCATGAGCGGACCGTAAACGATGTAGCTATGTCCGGTGATCCAACCGATGTCTGCTGTACAGAAATAGACGTCATCTTCGCGCAAATCGAACACGATCTTGGCGGTATAGGCAACTTGGGTGAGATATCCACCTGTAGTGTGAAGGATGCCCTTTGGTTTACCTGTTGAACCACTCGTGTAGAGAATGAAGAGAGGATGTTCGCTCGGAAGTTTTGCCGGCTCATGTATGCGTGATGCGCCGGCAAGGAGTTCGTGCCACCAATGGTCACGTCCGGCCTTCATCGCGGTGCGTTCCGTGGTTCGTTGCAATACCACCACATGCTTCAGGGTCTTGCATCCTTTGATGGCAGTGTCGGCAGAAGCTTTCAAATGCACTGCGTCGCCCCTTCTCCACGCTGCATCCTGCGTGATGAGTACCACGGCTTGTGAATCGTTGATACGCTCTCGCAATGCTTCGCTGCTGAACCCACCAAAAACAACATTGTGGACAGCGCCGATACGCGAACAAGCCAACATGGCGATCACGGCTTCGGGAACCATGCCCATATAGATGGCAACAACATCGCCCTTCTTTACACCTAGTCCGAGCAAGGCATTAGCAGCCTTACAAACCTCTGCATGGAGTTGTTGATACGTAAGTGTGCGAGTATCACCAGGCTCCCCTTCCCAGACTATGGCGGCTTTATTGCGGCGCCAAGAACCGAGATGTCTATCCAAACAGTTCATAGATGCATTGGTTGTTCCGCCAACGAACCACTCCGCATGCGGATGTTTCCATACGAAAGGCTTTTTCCAGGGGGCGAACCATGCAAGCTCGCGGGCTCGGTCTTCCCAGAATCCAACAACATCGTCGGCAGCCTCTGCCACAAGTCTGGCAAGCCCGGCCTTTGTTCCGAGGTGCGAAGCCTTAGCAAATGCCTTTGGCGGTGGGAATGTGCGCAACTCGGTCATGACAGACGAGATCGACATTTCATGCGGTGCCGATGCCTTCTTCGCTACTTTCTTCGTTGCCATAGTTGAGACCCTTATTTAACGAGCGCAGAAACCGCCTTGAATTCTTCCGTTCCGGCAACGCGCAGGAGTTCGAAGAGAATCGACTCACTTGTGGTGATGATCGCACCTGATTGACGCATGCGTTCGATTGCGATACGTTTATCATTTGGTGATCGCGACGAGACACAGTCCTCTACAACGTATGCACGCTGACCTTGAGAGATAAGATCGAGTGCGGTTTGCATTACACATACATGAGTTTCGATACCAAAGAGGATCACGTGGTGTCGGGCTGATCCAAGAACCACTGCCTCAACAGCATCATTACCGCAACAACTGAACGAAATCTTCTCGATGGGATCGAATGCGCCCAGAGCTTCACCTATGGGTGCAATGGTTGGTCCGAGACCCTTCGTGTATTGTTGCGTAACGATGATAGGAACACCGATCGCTTGGAGCCCCTTGATCAGAATGCGACATCGTTGGGCCAGAGCATCATTGTCGTTGATGAAGGGAAAGAGTCGTTCTTGAATATCCACGCATATCGCAACAGCGTGATTCGCTTCCAGTCTCATGTTCTTCTCCAGAATCGAATGTGTGATGGTCCACAATCTACAACGGCGCACGGAGGTAGATACAGAGGTAGATCAACCGCGTTGGGTGATGATCACTCCAACAAGGGCTATAACGCCCCCTACCAAGAAGAGTGGTGTAGGTTCCGTGCCAAAGATGATCAAGGCTAGGACAGAGGTGATGATCGGCTGGAGGTTATTGAATACGGCTACACGTCCGGCGTCCATATGGTTGAGGGCGTAGTACCAAAGCCCATACCCAACACCGGAGGTGATCACGCCGAGATAGAAGAGTTGTGACCATGTAGCCAGCCACGTTTCATCGGTAAGGGCAATTGCCGGATCGTGAATCGGGATCAGTGCCCATACTGGGATGTAGAGTGCAAGTCCGGCAAAGAAGGTTAAGGCAGTGGCATAGACCGGACCATACTTTGCAACCATGGGTCTGCCCAAAACGGTGAAGCCCGCCCAAGACATGCTAGCGCCCAGGACCATCACATTGCCGAGTGTCTGTTCTGACGAGAGAACCGCACCTCTGTCCACAAGAACGATCGCTGCACCAACAAATGCCACTACCACTCCCAACAATCGCTTCCATCCGGGATGTTCCTTTCGGAACATCAGGAGGAGAATCACAACAAAGGCCGGCGTGAGTGCATAGGCAAGTGAGGCATTTGGAGCTGTTGTGTATTTCACACCCCAAATAAAGAGGAGCTGATTGATCGGCATGTTGATCAACCCAAGAAGGAGTAGTCTGGGGATGTCCTCTCGGTCGATCGTGCGCACCTTACTCCGGCGTATCAGTACATAGATGCCAAACGCAACACAGGTAAACAGTCCCCGGATCAGAACTACGGTTGTTGGATGTAACGTGATCGTTACGTTCTTGGCAACAAGATGGGTACTTGATGAAATGAGTTGCTGCAGCAACAGGAGGAGGTAGATCACGTGAGATGCTCGCGGACAAGCGCAACAGCCGTCCTTGCCTGACGATCATAGGACATCTCGCGAATACCTTCACATGCGCGTTGCATTGCTGCTCGTGTTTCCGGGAACATTACCCTCTCCATAGCATTCACAATGGAGTTCGGAGAAAGTGCTCGCTCCACTAAGACTCCAACGGGATGACGGACAATATGATTGTGAAGGGCCGGCAGATCTGTTACAAGACTCGGAACACCGGCCATCATGTATTCAAACAGCTTGTTCGGTAATGCATATTCATAACTCATCGAAACAGGTTCGATTAAACAAAGTCCAACATCAAAGCCGCACGTAATAGCATGAAGTTCATCGTACGGCACAGAGCCATACCAGGTTACGCGGTCTGCTACACCTAACTCCACAGACAGATGGGCCAAATCCTGTTGAGCAGGACCATCACCAATAACCACGAGATGTACACTCGGCATCTGCGTCATCGCCTTCATGAAGGGGGCTAACCCACGCCCGTGATGGATCACGCCTTGATACCCGGCTAGAGTGATAGAATGTGAGATTGGAAGATTGTTAGAATGTGAGATTGGTAGAGGAAGAGGGGAACGGAGGGGGGAGGATGTGCGCTCTTTGAACGGCGGGGTGTTGAGTAGGACAACCGGCCGTTTGGCTAGCGCAAAATGTTCTTGTACAATATCGGCATCGAGTTCGCCTGATACGATTACATCGTCAACGTCATGGAGGAGTCTGCGTTCATGCGAGGCAAGAATTTTCTGCTTAACTCCCTTCCCTGCTAGCGGGCCAAGGGCAAAGTAGAATTCGCGCATGTCATACAGCAACGGAACGTTTTGTGTTTTTGACAACGAACGAGCTGCCGAGAGCGCAAAGAGATCCATTGCAACCACAAGTCTTGGGCGCAAGGAGAGAGCTGCTACGTTTTTGTTGAACGTCCACCATCTGCGTAGTGCGCGTTGCTGTGAGTCAGCGGCGGTCATACCAACAACCTCCACCGTAAGTCCGGCATCGAGCAAGGCACGAGAGAGATTCAATGTGCGGGCGTCACGCGTAACGTCTGCCACAGCGAGGAGTGCTACGTCCACGTTAAGGGTCGATCGAGAGATGGTAGGTGCTCCTCAGTATGCCCCGAGCGTCGAATCGTTCCTTGAAGTTGATGAGACCGATCGATGGAGTCATGGGATCAGGGTCCTTGGTGTCCTGAGAGACACCGATATCCACCCACTCATATCCATTCTCCACGGCCCAACGGCACGTCTCATGCATCACGAGATAGATTGGACGGAGGTGTTCGTACTCATATCGCAACATGTTGTAGAAACACAACACCACCTTGGGATTAGCAAGGAAGAGGAGAGAGCCGGCTATGGCAACGTCGCCCTTGTACACAAGCATAAGCTTGAGTTTATCCGGCATCAGTTGGCGGAGCTTAAGGAGATCGTCCAACGTATGTGTGGGCAACACGCCGTGACGGGCCTTGTTCTCCATCAAGATCTCGTGGAAGGTTGCGTAGTCCTCGCTGTCGCGGATCGTGATTTCTCCCTCCCGAAGGATTCTGTTGACACTTTTGCGCGCCGTTGCATCAAAGTATCGAGCAAAGTCCTTTCCGTGTTTTAGATCAATGGCGTGAGAGATATAATGCAATTCAAAACTTGCCTTGCGGTACAGCATTGCGTATTCGTGATGCTGACTGTAGTTCCGCGTGTAGACGATAGGTGCTGGTATCAGGTAGGCGTCTCGTATCCCAGCGTTCTTGCAGTAGACAATGAATGCATCAACGATGGCAAGTGTGAGTTCAAATGAAATATCTTGGGTGCAGATCGATCCGTAGGAGGCACCCATGGGAGACCAGAAAGCACCATTGTTGTTGATACCTCCCGGTAACACGGCAACAAGTTTTCCACCATCACGAAACATGAGGTGGTGCCAATTCCATTTTCCTTCCGGATGGTAATCCAGAAATCGATGAAGATGGAACATGGTACCATTGTTCGAGCTCTCAACGAAGGTCTCCCATTCGTTTCGATCGTTAGTGGTATACGGATGAACGGTAATTGCGTATGGCATGATTGTTTTCTGATGACGAAGTTAAGGCGGTATATTTGGACGACAAGATTCACACACCATTGTTTGGAGCGCAGCATGAAGAAATTTTTCCTTGTCCTAGTGGCAGCAGTTATGATGTCGGGTGTAGCTACGGTATCGGCACAGAGCCCTAGCCAGGCGTTCGGAATTGGCGCCTCGTTGGGATGGTATGATGCTGGTGGACACTTGGTGTATGCCATCACCCCGGCAGTTCACGTTGGTACTCAATTCGGACTTCTGATCTCCGATGGGAACACATCCCTCACATTTGCACCATATGGCAAGTTTCTCTTTTCCGGCAGCAAAGAACTTAAGCCATTTGTGATCGGACAATTCTTCATCTCTTCCAACTCTGGAGAAGGCTCTTCTTCCACCGGTCTCTTGTTTGGTGGCGGTGCTGAGTACTTCATCACATCCAACTTTGGTCTCTTCGCGCAGATCGCCGTTCTGAGACTTCCGTTCAGCCCAACCGGCTCCAAAGTCTCCTTCGGACTCGCAACGCCGTCGATCGGTGCTGAGTGGTTCTTCTGATCGCATAACCAAAATAGGGAACAACGCGGGCGTCGTCAGATCCTGACGGCGCCCGCTTCCGTATGACAAAAGCCCCCTCTCACATCGCCGTCCTCCGTACAGATCGCCTCGGCGATATGGTGCTAACCTTACCGATGTTCAATGACCTGCGCGAGAGATTTCCGCAGGCACGACTCACGCTTATCACTCGCTCGTATGTACGCCCGTTAGTGCACGAAACGGACGTGATTGACCATGTGATCTATCTCGATGAAGACCAACGTCCGCTCCGAGACATCTTGCGCAGCGAGGGCGTCGATACGGTTTTCTTCCCCCGTCCCCAACTCTCTGAGGCATGGGAAGCCTTCCGTGCAGGTGTACATCATCGGATCGGCAGCAGCTTCCGCTGGTATTCGATGCTCTTTACCACGCGTGTTAAGGAACATCGATCAGATGCTCGGTTCCATGAGGCAGAATACAACGTACGTATGATCCACCATGCCTTTGGTGGTTCACAGCCGTCTGTAACACTTGTCTCACCAAGACATGAGAACATTGCAACGAAGAGCGTTCCTCCGTGGATCATCATCCATCCGGGTTCGGGCGGTTCCGCACACGACTGGCCGGCGGAACGTTTTGGTCAACTTGCCAAACGGTTGTCCGACGAGCTCCAGGCTCACATCATCGTTACCGGCGTTGAGTCCGAGCGTGCATTGTGTAACACTGTGATGTCTCACTGCCCAGAAGCCGATAATCTGTGCGGAACATTGGACCTCGATGACATGATCGATCTCATCGCATCATCGTGTGTACTGTGTTCAAACTCCACAGGCGTGTTGCACATTGCTGCTGCTCTGGGTGTGGGCGTAGTTGGTTTCTACCCAAACACACCGTCAATGAGCGCAAAGAGATGGGGGCCGTATTCAAAACATGCCGTTGTTTTGGAGAGTGGTGCCGGAGATGACATGTCGAAGATTACCGTAGACGCTGCGTTCAGCGCTGTAACGTCACTGCTCTAGGCCAAATCCGCTCGCAGGATCACCCGCACGCGCTCCGCATCTTCCGGTGTATCCACGCCCATTGCGTCGTGGTCAACCTCAACACAGGTCATATACGCCCCGTGCTCCAACAATCGTAATTGCTCTAGGTGTTCCATACGTTCAAGCGGTGAAAGAGGTAGCATTACGTGCTGCTTCAGTGCCTCTGCTGTATATGCATAGAGTCCAATGTGCTTCCAGTATTCACCGGTGGCCAACCATAACGCCATATCCACACCCCGCTGATGTGGAATGGGAGATCTCGAGAAGTACAACGCACGGCCGGTAATAGTGCGAGCAACTTTTACCACACTGGGATCGGCAAGTTCGAGCACATCGGATATTCGTGTAATAGGAGTTGCAACATCAGCGCCTGTGGTGCGGAGTGCTTCTACACAATGAGTAAGCACGTTTGGTTGCAGAAGTGGTTCATCCCCTTGGATATTAACGATGATCTCGGGTGTGATCTTCAATGCGCGGATGGCAGCATAACATCTGTCTGTCCCACTCGGCTCATCTACAGACGTTAGGATAACCTCCGCACGAATTCGCTGTGCTTCGGCAACGATGTGTTCACTATCTGTAGCTATCACAACTCTATCGAATGCAGATGCGGCTGTTGCGGCACGCCACACTCGTTCGATCATCGTTTGACCTTCTAGATCGATAAGGGGCTTTCCCGGCAACCGCGTTGAAGCGTACCGTGCCGGTATGATGCCAATGATCATCCCAATACCTTGGGTACCTTGATGAATGCATCGTTTTTCTTTGGTGCATTCCGTAAGGCTTCTTCCGTTGTGAGGCATTCTCCTACCACATCGTCTCGCAGGACATTTACGGCATCATTCACTGCAGTGAGTGGTTCAACGCCCGCCATGTCCACGGAGTTGATAGTGCCAACATACTCTACGATGTTCGAGAACTGTTCGGCAAAGGCTTCGGCTTCTGCGTCGGTGAACTTCAAACGAGAAAGTTCAGCTATGCGATGGATTTCGGATACATTCATACCTGCGAATCTACGTTGTTCGCAATGATCTGCCGTACGTGGGCCAAAAGCCCCTTCTCTACATCGCGTGTGGCCGGTTGAGGAACGGCGATTGGATCATCAATTCGGAGGATCACGTTGCCACCTTGGATGTGTCTCGTTTTCTTAGGAAGGATCTCGGCGGTTCCTATCATGGAAAGGGGCACAATGGTCCGTCCACTCCGCACAGCCAAGGCAAAGGCTCCCCTACGAAACACACCAACCCGTCCATCGTCGCTGCGTGTCCCTTCGGGAAAAACGAGCACGGAGCTTCCGGTACTCAGCGTTTCAACCACGGCGTCAAGTACATCACTGGCTTCCCTACTGCGTTCTCTGTCGATTGCGATATAGGGTGAGAACTTCAGGCACCATCCAAAGACGGGGATCTTCTGAAGCTCACGTTTATACATGATGCGCACATTATCCGGAATGTTGGCAAGTATCACCGGAATATCATACAGACTGGCGTGGTTGGAGACGTAGATATGACGTTCTCCCGGACGGAGGGCAGAAGCCCCTTTCATTGTTACGTGGACATTGGAGAACCACAGCAGCAGCTTTGACCACGATCGAGCATAGGCAAAAAACACGTCGTGATTGCGCCAAAGGAACATATGAATCACCACAACCGTCGAATACACGGCTGTTACAAGAAAAACAACGGCTATGATGAACCAGGTTCGCATAATAGTTTTCAAAAGTAACGACAAGTCAAACATGCGCATCTCAACCATCCTTCTTGCCTTCATCTGCGCCATGCCAATTGCAGCGCAGGACACTACCACGATCATCACGAATAACACTCAAACAACCTCGACGGTCGGCTCCAGACTTCGCGATGAGAACTTCTTCGCGCTTGGATTACAGGCCGGTTTAGCTACCGGGAGTGGTATCTCTTTCCGCTATACAACGTCGAGTAGATTTGCCGGTGAGATCACGATTGGATACATCGCCATTGAAAAAACTGCTTGGTCTATAGGCGGCGAGTTGCAATACCTCCTGTCCAACTCATCCAAATATCGATTCTACGCGCTAGGCGGGTTGAGCGCGAATTATGTTGGCGAGAACGGGGAAAATACTCTCAATGCTCCGGTCAGGATCGGACTAGGTGTTGGATACGAGTGGTTTTTCAACGAACATATTTCTCTTGGAGCAGAGGTACCAATCACGATATTTTTAGACAACCCAGCGATTGTACTCCCGATCCCACAACTTCAGTTGATGTTCTATTTCCAGTAATGGCCGACTTAAAAGATCTTGCATCTCTCCTTGGGATGCCCGAACCTGACGCAAAAACTCCCGCCACAAAGACCGACGAGAAACGTCGCGGTCACGATGGTCAGGTACTCCAACTCCGCGTGCGTGTTGAAAAACGTCGCGGCAAACCGATATCTATCGCACAGGGCTTCTTCTCACACCCCATGGAGCTCAACAGGCTCCTCACCCTCTTCAAGAAAACCCTCGGTGCCGGCGGCCAGCTCGTTGACCAAACCATCGAAATGCAGGGCGATCACGTAGAACGAATGAAGAAGCTGCTGGAAGCTGAAGGATACCGGGTGAAGAAATGACCTAACGTCGGGCTTTAGCCCGACGAAGAGAAATGACGTAATGACAATTATGACGTTATGACGTTATGACAGTTATGACGTTATGACGTTATGTGTAACTCGTAACTAGTAACTCGTAACTAGTAACTAGTAACTAATCTTCAAACGCTGCTGGATTCAGTCCAACGCTACTTCGAAAGCGGACGTTTCCATTAAGGTCGATTGCTATCACTTCGCCATCCGTAACGTACGAGCGTGCGTTGCCCACAAGGAGGATGTTCTGTTCCCTCCACCAACCGAGTGAGTACCACACGTCGTTGCCGTTGCCGGAACGATGTTCGATAAGGGGCGTTGTACTGCGTGTATCATGATCATACGAGTGAACACCCATGAGGTGAAGGACGTAGATGCGACCTGTTTCTGGGTCTACCACAAGCCCCTTGGGAGAAGCAAATCGTTGATGATCGATGATGGAATTCGTAGCCGGATCAAAGAGAACCACGCCGCCAAGTGAGTCGGGTAGCGATGTGAGGTTGCGGTACACGATCCAAACTCGATTACGCCGTGCATCGGCAATACAATCCATCACGTTTGGCAGACCACGCACGGTGTTTACAATGCGCAGATCTCGCACGTCCAATATGCTAACGGTGCCTGCCCCCTCTTCTTTGCTCCGAAGGTCTCCGAGGCCGCTGTTGGCAACGTAGATATTGTTTCCCATAACGCACAGACCTTCTGGTGCCGGACCTGTGGGGGCCTTTGCAACGCGAACGGTGAGCTTGCGGAGGTGAACCTCGGCGATGCAGTCTTCATTGAGAATGGAGCACACGGCTGACGTGTCATTGAGCAAGGCAAGTTTGTAGGGTTCTCTTCCCCGTTCAAAGAGAATGCGGCCTTGCCAAATTCCGGTGTTGCGATGGAATACCTCGATGCTGCCGGACGAACTGGCGCAAACGTAAACGCTGTCTCCACGGACAAGAATATCACTTCCGGTATCTCCTAAACGTAGATCAGCATTGCGAGTTGATACAACATCACGCTCAGATGTACCGGATGGCGTGCAGTAGGACAATGTTGCATTGTTCTGACGCCACAATCCTTCGCAGACAACAAACACTCCACCAGGCGTAAGAGGTGTTGTTGTTACATCGGGAGCCGAAGGCACGGGCACACAACGCACAACTACAAGGGCCACAATTACATAAATGACGAATCTCATCGTAACACCTTGAGCGTTGAGCGCTGCGCACCATCGTCGATCACAACAAACAATGCGCCCGATGTAAAGGGGGCGAGATCGAACATGATCACTCCTGGCGGAACGGAGGAGCTATAAAGGACAGTGCCTTGTATGTCAAAGACAGAGAGTGTTGAAGCACGTGGAGCATCTACTCTCACAAGAGAACTTTGTACAACATCTGTTAACGACTGCGTGAAGGCTGCCGGTATGGCATGCAGGCCAACAACAACATCAAGATCAAAACCGGATAGCGTTGGATCATAGAACGGATGAGATGGATCATTGCGTATGATGGACGTTACATCCGTAATGCGAATCCATCGCACAGTGTCAACACCAATCGTTGCAAGATCAAAGGTATCACCTCCACTGACCGTTGCATCAAAAGGATTAAACCCTGTTGTAGGTGTGATTCCGGCGCAGCCCCGCAATGTGAGAGAATCGAACGGGAATGCCTTCCACATCACGCCGTCGTAACTCACCTCTACCATGGCAGGCTCTGCGTAGATCCTTCCCAGAAAACGGAATGCGTTTTCGAAGATCGTGAAGTCGGCTCCCGGACCGTCAACGATTACGGCAGAACGGAACCCCACAACAATCGTTCCTCCAAGTCCGATCGAACACACGTCTCGTGGCTCGGTCAATGGTACGGTATCAGAGGCAAGGGGCGCTGGGCCCGTGAAGATGTTGGTTGGAAAGAAGATCGGACCTTGACCGGTGGATTGTCCTACACCGGGAGTAAGGCGGACCACACTGTCACAACGCTGCGGGTAGTATTGTGCGTTCGTTGCAAAGGTTAGCACGGTCAGCATAATGATCACCGAAAGAAGCCCCTTCCCGATCACATTTTTCCAACCGAATGGGCAATGTCTGCATCCACTTCCACAGCAGTCACCTCGGCGTTCATGAGCTAGCCGAGTGAGCACTGTGTATCCGGTTGTTGGGTCAACATAGGTCTCCTTCAACTCAGCAACTGCGGCATCGTGTAAGCGCTGACATTCCTCAGATATCTGTGGTTGTATCATGGCAACACCTCGATAGATGTAGCAAGGCGAACAACTCGTCCGGGCATTGGGAAGCCCCTTATCACCTGATACGAGACATCAAAGACATTGTCCACCTGGATGCGCACATCTGCTCGTGTGGTTAGTCCCCGTACATGAACGCCGATCTGCGCACCAACCAAGGCGAATGGTTGCAAAAGGGAGGTGTATTCGCCGCCGGCCTGTGCGTACCGATAGCCGGTATAGGTCCAATTGATCGAACCATTCCAGACCACATCATCCCATTGCACCATCACGGAAGCCAGCTCCGGCACTGCATATGGGATCATCGTTCCATCAAGACCGACTCTTCCTGTTTGATCTGTAACGTGTTGTAATGTGTAGGACCACTGAGCTATCAACCTGCCATCCAACCACGATCCTCGTGACGTGAGCTCAAGCCCAATAGTCCGAGCAGATCCAACGTTTTGTGCACTAGTGATAACGGGGCTAACCGGCACCGACACGATGAGGTTGTGCGTGAGAAGGCCAAAGGCATCTACGTCTATGCTTAACCAGGAAAATGGACGTGCCACAACACCAACGTCAAAGGAATGCGATCGTTCGGGCTGCAATGAACGAGTTCCATAGTTGAGGAAGTATAATTCATTGAAAGATGGTGGACGGAAATTATAACTCCACGACGTACGAAGTGACACCAATGGATTCAAAGCATAGTGAAGTGCGATAAGGGGCGAAGCAGCCCATCCCATGTCGGAGAATCCATCAAGGCGTAGGGCAACTCGTAGATCGAAATACGAATCCACCGCCCATTGCAAGTCGGTGGAGAGTCCAATGGATCTACGAATAACTACAGCCCCTGTATCCGACACTATCTCATCACCCGTGAGATCTGCATAGCCTGCATCAAGGCGTGTGGTGTGCAGCAGATCGGACATTGCCCCTCGAAGTGTAGCACCAATAGATACATCGTGTTGCAGATAGGCAACATCAATCCCGTCCGGACCCGTGATTGTAGCATCCGGATCAACATAGTGTTGATCGAGTACCCGCGCTGAACCGTTTGCCGTAATCTCTCCGATAGCAGTGGTAGCTAATGGGATGCTGAGTAGTCCCACGATGTCATTATCTGTTAGGCGTGCTCGTGCGTTTACAACGTTGCCTTGCACAACTGCTCCCGGAACACCTCGTTCACTTGTTCTCACAAAGGTCGTAACCGAACCTAACACATCGGATTCGCAGCGAACTGTACCAAACGTTGAGCGCACGTCGCCATTCTGTCTATTGATCTCATACAATTGACCGAACTGATCCGTTGTGAACGGGAAGGACCCGGCACTTCCGAGCGATTCAACGTCTGCGCCTATCCGCACCGATCCAATGTTTGCTGTTGCTCCAAGCGCAAGCCTCCATTCATCGAATGAGCCACCGCCGGCAAACGCCCGCAGAGATGGTGTGGATGGTACGCGCAGTTGTACGTTCATAACGCCCGTAAGAGCATTAGCTCCATAAAGAGCACTCACACCACCTCGGATCACATCAACATTCTCCACAAAACGTGCCGGCAACAAACCAAGGTCCACCATTCCGCTTTGAGCAGAGGACATGCGCGATCCATCAATCAAGACCAGTGCCTGTGCCGAGGAGCCCCCTCTGATCGAGAATGTTTTTAATCCACCCAGCCCACCGTAATCGCGCACAAATACACCCGGAATCAGAGGCAGCACAGACATCAACGATTGTGGTGCGAGGCGTGTGAGAAGCTCGCTATCAAGTCGCGTTTTGGGCATGCCTGCACCCGTCTCATCCGTAAGCCACCTATCGGCCACAACATTCACCGCCGGCATCACCGTTGTATCGACGCGCACACTGTCTTCGGCAGAAGCCGGAGAGAGGGCGAGAAAGCAAGACAGAAGGAAGGGGCTGAGCATTTTTTATGTGGAGCAAAGCTACGGTGTTCTTTGCCACCGATTTTCGTTGTAGAATTGCGCTTCAGTTCATGAGGGTTGAACAGTTCATAAAACCTGGGAGGGTTCATGAAGAGAGTCTTGAAATGGCTCGGCATTGCCGTGCTAGCAATTGTTCTGTTGATAGGGGGCTTTGCTCTCTACGTACAATTCCGATCATTGCCCACATATGACGTGGCAGTTCCGAGCGTGACAATTGAACGCACTCCGGAGCGCATAGCTCGTGGCCGACACCTTGCGATGTCGTTGTGTGCCGAGTGTCACCGTCACCCAACCACGCGTACGTTATCCGGCACGCAGATGTTGGACTTACCGGAGCAATTCGGCATTGCCTATTCGAAGAACATCACCAACCACCCAACAAAGGGTATTGGTGCATGGAAGGACGGAGAGCTTCTATGGCTGCTCCGCACTGGGATCCACCCTAAGACCGGACAATACGTTCCACCGTGGATGCCAAAGTTCATTCACATGAGCGATGAAGATTTGCAGTCGATTGTTGCCTGGTTGCGCAGTGACGATGGTATGGTCTCGTCAACAGATCAGGACAATATTGAGTCCAGCCCGTCATGGTTTGCAAAGTTCCTCGTAACCATTGCCTTCAAACCATTTGACTATCCGGCCTCACCAATTCCACAGCCGGACACTACGAACCTTGTTACATACGGCAAGTATCTCGCAACCGGTGTGTACGACTGTTATGCCTGTCACTCAGCAGACATCGCGTCGATGAATCAACTCGAACCCGAAAAGACCCCCGGATTTTTTGGAGGGGGCACGCAGATGCTTGATGTGAATCGCAATCCGATGTATGCATCGAACATCACCTTCGACAAAACACATGGCATAGGGACATGGACTGAGCAGCAGTTCATCACAGCGCTTCGTGATGGTTTCCGTCCAAACGGCACACCTATCAAATATCCAATGCCACGTGGAGTTCACATGAGCGATCTCGAACTCCGGGCGATGTACGCCTACATCAAGACTGTGCCAACGAGTACGAATGTAGTGCCCGCAAGCCACGTCTATACTCCTGCAGCAGGAGCTACTGTTGGTGAAAAAGCCTACCTCTCGTACGGTTGTGTGAACTGTCACGGCAGCAAGGGCATTGGGTATGGAGACCTACGTCTCGCCGATAAAAAGTACCCCGATGACTCTACGCTCATATCCGTGATCCGCAACATCCGCTCGTTCTATCCTGAGTCCACCATGCCCATCTGGGAAGGCAGGATCAAGGAAGACGAGTATGCTTCACTTGCAGCACATGTACGGAAGCTGGGGCGCGCAACCCAGTAACGGGATTTCGGAGTTATACGGCTGCAGAGTATGTCTCCTTCAGCAACTACAAGGCATAATCCATGCGACCGTATCTAGTCCTCGCTATCCTGCTTTCAGTTTCAGGTCATTTGCCCCTGTATGCTCAAATGCGATTGTATCCTCTTGAGCACGCAGGGGCAATAGTACCTGGTTCAACGGTAAAAGTTCGGTGGGCAAAGCCTGGTGAAGGGTGGCGTTATGATGTTTTTGTAGAAGGCCTACAAGGCCAAGAACAGAAGATTGCCGAGGATATCACCGACACCCTATTCAGTTATGTGGTACCGCCTGGATTCTCAAACAAGATAAAGTTCAGGGTTGTGGGCCATGGTGAAAGAGGAATTGTATTCGGCCCGTACGTTGATCAGGTATCGAGTTATCCTTTTACTTTTTGTGAAGACCGAACTCTGATACGGAATGAGCGTGGAGTTTTAATGATTAGCCGAGGTGTCTTTGGCCCATCTGTTTCTTCAATCACCAAGGCAGCCTACGATTCATACCGAGAACCACGACTGTCTTGTAGTCCGAATGGTAGAATCGTTGCCGTGACTCGAATCAGTGGTGCAGTTCTCTTCTTCGATGCAGATAGTGAGCAGCAAGTTGATTCGATTGACGTGGATGAGGTTCCAACTGGTCTAGCACAAGGCATTGAACATCGTTTATCAAATGACGGCACCAAATACTATTTCATAGCGAAACATGACGACACAACGTTTACAATCAACATTTTCGATCGGAGGTCAAGAAGTGTTACAGCAACTAACACCTATCAAGGTAATGCCAGCTCGATTCGTGTCCATCCAAAGATTTCCTGGATAACACTCACTACTTCCGTTGGTGATATAAAGGTCTATGACGCTGAATCACTGGTTGAGATAGACCCAGGCTACAATCCGTGGGTTGATAGGTGGATACGGAATGGAACAACGTTATTGTGTCTCGATTCCAATAACAACGGCGTATTGCATGATTTTTCGACACATGACGATGTTGCTTCTTTCAAGAGGCAAGTGCGAGAGTATCGTGTACCCACCCTAGTCTCCGAAGATGGGTTGACTGCCTGCAACTCTTACTACATGAAGACGAACCCACGAGTTGAGTGGATGATGGTGTTTACTGATCTCGTCACAGGCAAAGAAGTTGACAGCGTTGCCTTAAACATCCCATCTGTTCCATTCCTATACATCTCAGATGACGGATCGACGATTGTATCTGTTGACTCCACTGGTTGGTCTCACTACGTCAAATTCGGTTCATTAACGAAGGTTACACTCAAGCCGCACCAGCAAGGTCGAGTTTACTTTTCCCGTGATTTACGCCTTTGCAGGATATTTACAAAAGCTGGCGTGATCAATGTCGACGTTCTTACAGGGCTTCAACTGACCGACACATTAGACGCCGGATCATTCAGGGCTACGGAGAATGTTTCATTCAGAGATGGGGCAGGACATATCGGGCTTTTTCGTGATTATCGACAAGGATATCGGGTAATCAACAATGCAGATCCGTTCACTTACAACTCATATCCCTTGACAGCGCCTGTTACAGCGTTTGGCGCCAACTCGCGTACAGATCTTCTTCCAATTGCGACAGCCGATTCAGTACTTTCGATCGTGGATATGCGTAGTGGTTTGGTGACCAGTTTTGTTCGAATCCCATTCTCAGCTTTGCCAGTGATTGACATGTCTAAGGATGGTCGCAGAGTATTCGTAGGTGATCGCAACACGATCATCAATGTTCGCTTGAATCCTGTCGACTTTGATACAGTCTACACTGCTGACAATGGCGAAGCTATTCTCGGAGGGATGTTTGATGCTGATCGGGAAGAATTCAACTTCCTCGTTGGGAACCTGTCCACTAATACAACTCGCATCCACAGGCTTTCGCCAGATGGTGTGATTTCCAGATCAGATAGTGTCTTAAGGTCGATATCTCCTGTTGTCAACATTCCCATCTCATTCAATGTAGTCAATGGAGGAACGTCACTGCTGGTTGGTTGGCCCGGTTTTGGATTCGTCTATGTAGATAGAGCAACTCATAAACCACAACGCATCTATAACGATCGATTGTTTGATCAGCTACTCGACTGTAATGACTCAATTGCCATCCTCGCTTACGACAACAAGCTTGCCCTAATTGATCACAGGACAGGCTTTATCGATTCTCTCAGACCGTTCTCTAACAACCGGACTATTCGGGGTGGAGCATTCACTCAGAATGGCTCAAGGATTACTATTTATGAGTGGGCCAGTGGAGCGCAACCACCATATACCACACAATCTCGAGTTATGCTTCTACATTTCGATTCACAAAAGCACGAGCTTATTGACTCGATGGAGTTACCCGAGAGATTTAGTTCCGCGTGCAACTTCTTTGTGTTGAATGATGACTGCACATTGCTGGTTCATTCAGGGACTGACATGGCTGTGCGTTGGAACTCTTGTGAGAACAAACCGTGGGAAGGTTCAGTAGCCGGAACAGTAGGGGCGCCGACTTCCGTTTATTCCGGCGCTGAAGATCATTCTGAAATGAACATGCCAGTCATCTCACTCTCGAATGGAACTCTGTCGATCTACTTCGAAGGCATCTCAATCACCAACGTACGACTCGTAGATCAGCTTGGAAGAACGGTTGTGTATTCATCGCTTGGCGGAAACGACTCGCGAGCCGAGATCAATGTAGGGCAACTTTCATCAGCGATGTACTTCGTCTGTGTCAACAATCGGTACACAATCCCGATCGTATCCATCCACTAGCGCATTAGCTGGGCGTTGAATATCGAAGTGATGGGGATGCCAGCCATGAAACTGGCCATACTATCACTGACCAATTTGTGACGGCGAACCCTTATTCATCTGAACGACGAACGCCGGGTCGACAGTGCGTCGATCCGGCGTTTCTTGTATCGGCGATAACAAAGCCCCTTACGGAACGATATAGGCAAGTCCATCAGGCCAGGCATCCTTATCACCAGTTACAAGGCCACGATCTCCTACATTCCCTATGAGTAAGATCCCTGCAATGTGCGGTGCTGCCATTGACGTGCCGCTCATTGTGGTTGTTCCACCGCCCTTTTTCGTGGAAAGGATTGAGACTCCCGGACCACAGATATCTACAGGAGCGCCGTAGTTGCTGAAGGTAGCAAAAACGTTGAATCGATCGTGTGCCGAGACGGTATACACACCAAAGGCGTTTGCACTTGCTGGTGACGTAGCAGAACAGTCCCTGCCTTCATTACCCGCAGCAATGGCAAACTTCACATTTGCAAAGTTCGCTGCATTCTCGATTGCCTGATTTAATGTGGCATAATAACCACCACCAAGGCTCATGTTAGCAACATCGCCCGGGTTGGCAACACCTGCTACATAGTCCACACCGGCAATAATCCATGAATATTGGCCAGAGCCACGATTGTCAAGCACGCGAATAGGAACCACCGTGGCACCGGCTGCAACACCAACCACATCGATCGTGTTATTGATCGCAGCCACTGTACCGGCGACGTGGGTTCCGTGGCCATTTCCGTCGGACCAAGCAGGAGAAGACAACTTACCACTCGTGACAAAGTTGCGACCTCTTCCCGCATCGATGATCAGGTCCTTACTGTTTGGATCGATACCTGTGTCAATGATATAGGCAAATTTCCCTGTACCATTGAACGGACCACCAACGGCCTGTACTCCCCATGGAACTACCTGGACTGCGGGTGTTACGCCACCACCACCGGGTCGGGCCTTTTCATCAACTGGATTCAGGGTGATCTCAAAGTCTTCTTCAATCCTTTCAACACTATACTCTTGGGAGAGTTTCTTGAGCTGTCCAGGTGGAATGAATCCAGCAAAGCCCCTTATTGCATGATCGTACACAAAAGAAACGGATACTCCATGCACTCCACGTAAACGTTCAACTTCCTGGGCAATAAAGTCAGGATCAACTTCATTATTAAACACTACGATATAGTGATCCTTCACCTTCTGTGCACCCTCAGGTGCACCAACGATCGAACCGGTCTGCTTCGATGAAGTTGGTGAAATCACCGCACCCTGTTCCGGTGAACATGAGTTAAGGAATGCGGAAATCGCAATAGCGATCATGGGAATCGCCAGTCGAACGGTATTCATAGGGACCCCTTCAATCATTGTTGAATTCAGAATCCCAAACGTAATCAACTTTACCCCTCGTTGGCCTCATACTGAGCAGTATTCTTTCGAGGAAGGTAAATTCGAGCCATACCAGAGCCATTCGTGGTCTCCAACGAGCATTAACCTCAAACGCGAAAGGCAGTAGACTCTTGCGGTACAACGTTAGATCGTCTTGATTCCATTAAGCTTACAGAGCCAGCTAAGATGACCGGCGTGTGTGCCTTCATGGCGGATGGAGTGGTAGACGATGTCTCGCTTCGTTGACGTTGGTCCGAACAGATCTATCTGAGCGGTTTGCCCGAGGTCTGTCTGCGCGCGAATGACATTGAGTGCTACCTCATGCACCTTATCTAGGTCTTCGCGGATCTCCGCAAGAGTTGGCCATGTAACTTGCGGTTCAGATGATGTTCCGAATTTGAACTGCTCTAGCCAGGGGATTGGAAGGGGCTCTCCACCAAGTGCACGGACAACCAGCTCATGTTCTGCCCACGTTACGTGTGCACAGATCCACGTGATGCAGTTCAGTTTATGTTCACCCACAACAATCTGGTGGAGCGGGTCAACACCATCGAGTTTGGAGAGGAAGTACCGGGTAAGTTTACGTGTTTTGTCGAGGATCTCGGCAACAACTTCTTGTTCTGTGTACGTTTTCATGCGGCAAAGGTAGCGTGTACAACGCAAAAAGCTCTTGCATGCGTAGCATACAAGAGCTTTTTGAAAGAAATACCTGGCGACTACCTACTCTGCCAC
>CALMZQ010000066.1 GCA_937870915.1 uncultured Ignavibacteria bacterium | reverse complement strand
CCTTGAACCTTTGGGCCTTCCTTATCAAATTTCTCTTCAATCTGCGCTGCAACCATCGGACGAAGCAGGCATGTGTCTCCGATCAGAAGTGTATCTGTTACGATCTGCTCCATTGTCCCTGTTCTACAAAACCTAACTGTAACCCGCTCTCCGGGAATCATTGTGAAAGGGGCTTGGGGAGACGTAACGAGGGTTGCTCCGGAGAAACGCAGAGTGGCAATTGTCTGTGCATATAGACCGTAGTTCTCTATCTCTACTGAGTCGCATCGCTCTCGGTCGATAGGTATCACGTATGCACGTTGCAGGGGTTGTGCAGCATTACGCCTGCCAACAGGCGACACGGTAAAGCCCGGAAGGACAACGTCGAACCGCGAGGTCTGCTCAACTGCGTCTTCTGCTTCAACGGTTAACGAACCATCGAGATAGGGATCTCTGAGTGCAGCCGAAAACGCAACGACTGCTTGCGGTGGCGTAAATGAAGCAACGGTGAACGTGGAGTTTATCTCGGTTCCAGGTACAACGCCCACATTTGTAATGCGCGAGTCTGCGAGGAGTGAATCCGTAAACCATCCCTCAAACCCGTTACACGTGTTCTGTCCTTCGAGCGCCGGTGGGTTCACATCAAGAGGTCGGAAGGACATACCACCGATATACCCGTATGAGTTCGCCTCACCATATCCGTAAACGTAGATTCCAAACGTTGTGTCTGACGTAGCCTCGTGCGCTCCATCGGTCATTTGGATCTGCGCCCATGAGAACGCAGTGTTCCCGATCTGTTGGAATCTACCGGCCGGAACTGCAACTCCATCGATAGTCAACGAAGCTATTCCCGATGATGGGATAACAACATTCATCCATTGCTCTTTGTATATCGAATCATCCACAACGAGCTTGTTGTTGATGCCAATTCTATACGTGTATGACTGAATGTTGATGAAACGATACGAATTCATGAACTGTTCTGCGGGTGGAACGAGCATCATGAAGGGGTCTCCATTTCTTGTAGCATTTCCCCCGCCTATGCTACCACTTGACGTTTTCTTGAACTGGGCCACAAGTGCCGGTCGTGTTGTTCGCACTTCTTTGGCTGAGATGAGACTATCTTCATACACCATCCCAGCATCGAGGATCGCCTGTTCTTGTCCGTCAACGGTTACGGCGGTAGAATCGAAGGCCGCTACTACCCGAAAGAGATCATAACCCGATAACACTTCATTTGAAGAACGTGCAAGGGGCGTTAAAAACGCACTCTTGCCCCAAGTCCGAATAGGATTCATTTGCTCAACGAGACAGTCGCGCGAGTTCAGGGTACCGATGAAGGACAGCGGCAGCACCGTGCGTTGATGTCCGGCAAACACTGCCACAGGTTGTGATGCACGTACCAACGTGCCGGTGAGATCTGCCTTGCCCCCTACCCGCATATCTGCCTGTACGAGGTAGGACTCTCCTTGTTGAAGAATGATTCGCTGGCGAATCATGTTTGGGTTTCTAACTGTAGGAACGGATGGTGTGATGTCAACTACCGTGCTGTCTGCTGTTGCTACCACAGCAAACTGTGAAGGCGTTGCATTTGGATCAAGGGCTCCCTGCTGTACAGTAGAGTAGCGAATGTCCGATGTATAGGACAATACAGCATAGTCTTCCGCAACTGCGTCTGTAGGCAGGATCAAGA
>CALMZQ010000065.1 GCA_937870915.1 uncultured Ignavibacteria bacterium | reverse complement strand
GTCCCATCTTACGCAAACGTGATCGGCACCTGAATCTTCTCTGAGATGCTCAGCTTCACCGGACATGTTGTAACGGCATTTGTTAGGATCTTGATCGCATTGTCGTCAAAGGCCTTGTTCATCCGGATGTTCACTACGAGCCGTCCGACGCGTCGCAACGGGTCGGCTACCATTTCTTTGCCTACGGTGAGTTTAGTACCTCGAACATCCCAGCCGTGCTTGTCTCCGGCTAGGCCGATATAGGTGAGCATACAGGAGCCTAAGGCTGTAGCCAGTAGGTCTGTTGGTGAAAAACTCTCGCCCTTGCCGTGGTTATCAACGGGGGCATCTGTGATCAGGGTGGAGCCTGAAGGGCCGTGGGTGGCAGTCGACCGTAGCTCGCCTTCATAGATCAACGTCATTTCAACCATTGAAAACTCCTTCCGTTGGCGGATTGTCCGTAAATTTGGCTTCTATCCCATAAAGGACATGTCAATATGAGCGTTCTCGTCAACAAAAAATCAAAGATCATCGTTCAAGGCATCACCGGCAGCGAAGGAACCTTCCACGCTTCCCAGATGCTCCAGTACGGCACCAACGTTGTTGGCGGCGTAACACCTGGTAAGGGTGGTTCAATGTACTCGGGAAAGGGTGAAGATACCTTTACTCGTCCGGTTCCAGTGTTCAACACCGTTGCCGAAGCTCGTGCAGCCACCGGTTGTGATGTATCGATCATCTTCGTTCCGGCACCAATGGCGGCCGATGCCATCCTTGAAGCTATCAGCTCGGGAATTGAAGTTATCGTTTGCATCACAGAGGGCATCCCTGTAAAGGATATGATCCCGGTACAATCAGCTCTCGAACAATCGTCGAGCCGACTCATCGGTCCAAACTGCCCGGGCATCATAACTCCGGGTGAATGCAAAATCGGCATCATGCCTGGCTTCATCTTTACATCTGGACCGATCGGGCTCGTTTCCCGTTCCGGAACACTCACGTATGAAGCTGTCCGCCAATTGTCTGACGTTGGCCTCGGCCAGACGACGTGCATTGGAATTGGAGGAGACCCAATCATCGGAACACGATTTATCGATGCGATCAAACTCTTCAATGAGGACCCAAAGACAGAAGCTATTGTCATGATTGGCGAGATCGGCGGAAATGCAGAAGAAGAAGCCGCGGAGTACATCAAAAAGTACGTCAAAAAGCCTGTTGTTGGCTTTATCGCGGGTCAAACGGCACCTCCCGGACGTCGCATGGGCCATGCCGGCGCAATCATTTCGGGCGGCAAGGGTACTGCAGCAGACAAGATGGCCACCATGCGTGCGTGTGGCATCACTGTGGTTGAATCCCCCGCAACCATCGGCATCACAATGAAGAATGTGCTCTCAGGTAACGCAACGGCCGCCAAGCCCGCAAAGGCTCCAGCCAAAGCCCCGGCAAAGGCTGCCACCAAGAAAGCCCCAGCAAAGAAGAAGTAACCCGGTCAGTTTGTCATACCGTCATTTCGTCATTTCGTCATTTCGTCATAAAAGAACATCCAATGGAACGTACTCTCTGCATCATCAAGCCGGACGGCGTCCGCAATAACAACATCGGCAATATCGTTGCCATGATCCAGGCTGCCGGATTCCGCATCCTTGGCATGAAACTTACACGTATCTCTCCAGCTGTTGCCGGTGAGTTTTATGCGGTTCACAAAGAACGTCCGTTCTACGGCGAACTGGTGAACTTCATGTCGAGCGGCGCAATTGTTCCAATCGTCCTTGAAAAGGAAAACGCCATCGCTGATTGGCGTGCCCTTATCGGTGCAACAGACCCTGCAGAAGCTGCCGAGGGCACCATCCGCCGCGCCTACGCCACAAGCAAGGGTGAAAACGCCGTTCACGGCTCGGATTCGGTAGAGAATGGCATCAACGAAGTAGCCTTTTTCTTCGCTGAAAGCGAACTGATCAATAACGCCTAATTCACAACACGAAACAGAAGAGCACGTCTGGTGTTCTAGTACGAGGGCGGCCATCCGCCCTCGTCTCGTTTCTGAACGTTTTGTGGTAGATTTCCATGTCCAAACCCACTTCAATGATCGTCAGACTACCTCTCGCAATCGCCCTCTGCATCTTTTGCACGGCCGGCGCTATGGTTGCACAACAAACTGGTGCAGCTCCCGCCGGACGTGAGTACCGTTTACAGGCTCTCTACCGCGCCGGGATCGCTCAGAACTACGAGGTTGTGGAGCAAACAACGGTAGAACGCACGCACAGTGATTCATCGAAGAAAACCTATGATCGCAAGGTGACGTATTTCATGACCGTGCGCTGCATTGAATCCATGGACGGCATTTCGAAGCTTGTAGTGAATATCGACTCACTAACGTACAAGTTCGCTTCGCAAGGCACGGAGATTTCTTACGACTCACAAAAAGACATAACGGTTAAGAATTTTGCCGACCTCAACAATTACATCGGCCCCCTTAATCGAACATATGAGATCACGGTTAGCCCATATGGCGAGGTGACGAAGCTTTCGGGAGAACAGGTCGATTTTTGGCGTGAATATCTCGAACAAAACGCTGCAGATCTTGATTCCGTTGTCTACACAATTTGGATGCAATCGCTTGACCGAGAAAATCTGCTCCAATACGGAGACATTCAGAAGCGGGTTATTCCGGGTCTCCGCAAGGGTGTAGATTCCACGTGGAAACACGGGCTTACGCTTCGGATAGATGGTGTGGTGTTTGACGGGAAGACTACATCCCGCCTTGCGTCCTATACAGGCGGACTCTACACGATCATCACAAAGGACTCTATACCTGTTCGTAAAGACCAAGATGTTCACATCTATGGCATCCCCTATCTAAGTGCCGTTAAAGATGGTGGTGCTGTTGTAGACAACACACTGCTACTTTCTTCCAGTGGCACGATCAATGAGCTTACAACGGTCACCAAGGCTTGGTTTCTTGCCACCGTCCGAGCTGAGACGTTCACACATCGCATCACATCCACAACACAGTGGAAACTTACAGGCCAGTATCAATGGTAAGACGGATCCTTTTAGCGCTGACCATCGCAGTCTCTATGTGGGCCTGCTCAACCGATGACGCACCGAAGGACGATGCAGAGTCTGGGTCGGCAGAGATCACCGTTGCAGATACTGCGGATGCAAAAACCATCTCATTTATCGAAGCCAAGGTAGACTCTTTTGTGCTTCGCTATACACCAGGCCAGGAACTTCAGTATCGCGTGCGTCAATTTTCTGAGGCCGGACCAGACTCAGCCGTTGCCACCACAAACAGCTCCCACGTTTACACAAAGAAGGTCCGTGCCGTTCGTTCAGATGGATCGTTCGAAATCACGATGAGATTTGATTCGGTGAAGGTTGATGCTGTAGTACGAAATCGCAATACGGGCGCTGTATTGCTTCAACAATCGTATTCGTCTTCCGATTCCACTCATCGCTCAAACGATAAGTTCGTGCAGTTCAACGCCTTGTTAGGTGAAGAGATCTCCGTCTTTGTCTCACCACGTGGTGCGATTCTACAAGTGGGAGATGTAACACCGATCGTGAAGAAGATGATCGCTACAGCCAAGCAAGAAGTATCGCCGCAGATGTCTGAGCAGCTTGCTGAACAACTGAAGACTGCCATCTATGGGTCGTTCCATGGCCAAGAGATCATCCCCTATCCCATTGGGAAGATCGACTCCACGGGCAGTTGGTCGAACTCCATGACCACTCCACTGCCGGAGTTCTTCAATGTGTCCACCGTAGCCAGCTATCACATCGCCAATGTCAAAGAAGTGAAGAACCGCCGTATTGCTTCGATCGATGCAACGATTAAGGGTGCTTTCACTGTTCGCCCCCTCCCCAAAGACGCTCCGTTCTCGGTGAAGGTCAACTCTTCGTCGATATCCGGCTCTTCTCGCTCCCTCCTTGATGTTGAAGGGGGCTATACGATCTCGAAGAAGAACACGATCACCATGAATGTTTCTGCCACCATCGTATCACCAAAGGGCGAACGAAGGTCAGTCTCTCAAAGTCAAGTTTCTCGTTACGAGATCGAACTCTTGCCGTAAGCATTATGCCGAAACAAAAGGTGGACCTGCGTAAGGTCTTCCAAGCCAGCGACTCTATCGCTTTCCTTGTGATCGCGATCGGTCTTTTTATAGCTCTCTTCCTCGACGAGATGTCAGTCCGCCTCATCGGCATCTGCATAACGATTCTTGGCGGAGTAGCTCTCTTCATGATCGTGTCTCCGCGACTAACGGACCTACAGATCATCTCGCCTGTGCGCCCGTCGCAAACTCCGGACCTTGGTTCGCGCACGATTCAAGATGGCTCAAAGAGATCTCAAACGTTTGACCCCGAAGCATATCGCGAATCATTCGGATCATCCGAGTCGGGCGAGTCACCATTTGTTGATGAAGATCAAATCGACCTCTTTGAGGGGCAAAGCGAACTTATCCGTAAACCCGCCCCTACACCAAAGCCTATTCCGACCTCTCCAAAAGTAGATGCATTCATTGAGCACCAAGACGCTGAGTCGGGTATTCGAATCGTTGGTGTTCGCCCGGGTTCAAAAAAAGCAACACCTAAACTCGTAAGCGAATTGCGCCAAGAAACGCGCAAGAACCTCGAAACGGCGCCACAAGATGAACCCGCAGAGGAAGTCTTCTCTTCGTCAACAGCTGTAATAACTGGTAGAGTTACGGACGAGATCCAGCTTTCGGAAGACGTCAAAGTCCGACCGATCTCGCGCACACCTCGCACGCAACCGCCGCCACCCGCGGCCATACCAGCACCTCCACCTATTGATGTGGTTGAAGAACCCGTGGAAGAGTTCTTTGAAGATGTGGTGTCTGTTGAGACCCCGGCAGAGACGGCAACAACGCTCGACGAATTTGAACAGGCTGCATTTACAACGGTTGACCAAACAGTTTCAGAGCCCGAGACCGTTATCCCAATTCAACGCGAGACGTCTCGCCGCTCGCCGGCTGTTGCACTTACAACGTTCGTCAATGACGAATCCGACGAAGATCTAACCTCTCAGGAACCACGACGCGAGTTTGACTATCTTCTCAACCGCGTGTTAATGGTCATACGCTCTGCAACCAACGCTCGAACCGCTGCCTTTCTGTGGGTGAATGCTGAGCGCCAGCAACTTGTTGTTGAAGCAAAGATCACCGAAGCAGAGGCGGAATTCACCAAGGAACGCAAGATCGCCATGGGACGCGATGCCTTGAGCCAGATCGCTCGCGAAGGTGTTCCGGAGATCATCACGCAGATCAGCCCAGCAGCAGAGATGGACCTCTTGCCATATTATGTCCGGTCTGCTCAGACAATGTCCTTCATCGGCGTTCCAGTGTATTACGGCGGCAACGTTGTAGGCATTCTCTGCGCGGATTCGCTTATCGAAGATGCCTATTCCGATATCACGGTTGGCTTCTTTGGTCAGTTCACAAAGCTCATCTCCGGACTTGTGTCTTCGTATACGGCCAAGTTCGACCTCATGCAGTCCTCCGCCATACTCGAGGCTACAAAGCACTTCCGTGAACACGCAGGATCTTCCCCGGCTAACGTTCAACAGGTTGTTCGAGCACTCTTTGCAACGCTTATTCAACACATGGACATCAGTCGCATTGGCGTAGTGAGCTTCGATCCATCGCAGAAACAGTGGACGCTAACAGATGCTCGATCGGCAATGGACGATGGCTATCGCAACAATGTTGGATGCAGTGTGGATCTTGCAACATCTGCCGTGGGTCATGCGATTAGTTCAGCTACAACCGTTGTTCATTCAGAAGAATTCTCAGGCACTCGGGTGTTTGCCAAGGAGCCCCTTCTCGAAACGGGTCAGTTCGTTGCTGTTCCTTTATGTACTGCTTCAGACTCTTACGGCTCGTTGTTCTTGGAAAACGTAGAGTCTAGCCTCACACAGCAAGACATCGCACTCGCAGAAGCACTTGGCCAGTTGGCCGGAGAGATGCTCGAAAACATTCGCAAATCCGATGAGCTCCAACGCTCGGCCTTGCTGGATCATGCCACGGGTGTTCTTAACACGCAAGGTTTTGAGATGCGCGTACGCGAGGAGTTCAAACGTTCGGTGGATTACAACCTTCCACTCACGTTGTGTATGCTCCACCTTGATCCGTCGCGAACCAATGCTGAACAACGCGAACGTGCGGTCTTGCACATCCTCCGGATCGTACGGAACCAACTTCGTGACTATGACATTGTAGCCCGGATAGAGACAGATCAGCTCGCTCTTGGACTTGTCGGATACCGACTTCAAGAGGCGCAGAACTGGACAGAAACAATGCGCCGCGAGATTGCAAGCACACCGGTAGATATCGATGGCAAGCGGCTTTCATTTACCGTGTCTATTGGTATCGCTCAATCTGAACCGCGCGATGAATGGGACGATCTTATTGCGCATGCTTCCGCTGCCCTAGAGGTAAGCAAGCGCTCCGGCAACAAGGTTACGGTCTTCGCCTAGTCGTTATCGGGACCTGCACTGTTGAATCTCACGAGCACTGGACAATGGTCACTCACTGCGTCGGCAATATTCCCCTTGAGGAAGGACCGGATGTCCTCCACACGTTCCGTGCCCTTAACAACTCGGTCTCGCGCACTCTTTGACACAACGATCTGATCGATTGTGGTCCATTTCTCATTCTTGCAACTCTTTAGAGAGCCCGTAAGGAACTCCATATTGGAACTCTCAAGCAGCGGCGTAAGTGTTGCTTGCTGACGTCGTGCCGTGAAGTCATTGAAGTCGCCAACGATCATCACATCCCGTTCTGTCCCAATTGCGATGATGGAATCTGACCATCTGCGTAAGAGTACCGTTTGTTCGCTCCGCATCGTGCGAGAGTCATCGCGCATCTGATTGGTGCTGTCGTATCGAGAAGTACTCTTGAGGTGAACAACCATCATTGTCCAGTCGAATGCCCCCTTTTGACAATTCAATACCAGTCCGGGTCTCATTCCCTTTCGGCCAAGGGTAAGGGGCTGATAGACCTCCGAACGTTGTACAGTTACGTTCTTACGGTAGATCACGCCAACGTTTTGTTTTATCCCTGCATCGGCGATGAATCCATCATATCCCTCGAGATATCGTATCACTCTGCGCAGTGCAGCTTCGTTCTCGATCTCTTGCACGCCCAAAACATCAACACCAGATCGTGAGATCACGTCGGCTATCAGTAGACACTCTTGGTCGGTACGGGGCTTCTGGTCATCTACACCATCACCAAGCCATTCGATATTGAATGTTCCTACGGTAACAGTGGTATCAGGAGCCCCTTGCGGAGACTGACAACTGGAGATGACGAGCGCAAGAACTGCCGAAGCAGAAAGGACGAGTGCCTTCATTATTTCCCCATGAGAACAGCCTTGGCTACATACCCGGCTACTTGCGGATTCTCTTTGAGTCTCCGAGTAGCATATCCATACCAATCTTCACCAAATGGCACGTAGATGCGTACAGCATGTCCATTGCGAAGGAGAACATCACGCCGGTCCTCACGAACTCCGAGCAACATCTGGAATTCATATCGATCATTCGATACTCCAAATTCTGCAAGGGTCTTTTCAGCATCAACGATCAACGACTCATCATGTGTTGCGATGTGGGTACGCCCCTTACCGCCAAGTAGGATACGCAGGAGTGAGCGGTAATTGGCGCGGACCTCATCCGGATCCTTATAGGCATGTTCTTCACTTTCAACGTAGATGCCTTTGCAGAGTCGGATAGAGGGCTCTAGATTAAGTAACGAACGAATATCCGCCTCTGACCTCCGAAGGTATGCCTGGATCACTACGCCAACATTGTTGTGGCCTTCTTTGCGGAGTCTGCGATAGAAGTCGAGCGTGATATCCGTATATGGAGTGTTCTCCATATCCATGCGAACAAAGACGCCAAGAGAAGCAGCCTTCTTCACAAGCGACGAAATATTTTCATAGGCATAGTCGCGATCGATGTCTAGTCCAAGCGACGTTGGCTTTACACTCAGATACGACGTGAGTTGATTGCTATGAATCGCATCAATGACTGAGGCCTGCGTCTTTGTTTCATGTTCCGCTCGTTCCTTTGACGAAACGAACTCACCAAGCACGTCGATCGTGGATGCTGCACCACGAGCCATGAGGTCCTTCGTTACACGAACGGCATCAACGAGCTGTGGCCCAGCGATGTATCGCTGAGCCACAAGACGAATGATGCTTTTGGGAATGATCGGGAGACTGGCTACAACAAGCTTATTGAAAAGGCTCACTTTGTTTCCTGACTCCGGTTGTTAACGAACGATCATGAGTGGAGCCACAACCTGCATGTTTCCGTGTCGTAATGCGATACGATACGCGCCGGAAGAAGCATCACGTAGCGGGAGCTCAATTGTGGATGTTCCAGACGTAACAGCTACGTCTGCCAGTAGGGTAACTTCGCGACCGTCACCAGAGATCAAAACAACGCTGCACTGCATCGCATCCGAAGAACCGACGGTAAGGCTCACAGCGCTTGATGCCGGATTTGGTGAAACGGAGACAATTGAGAATGGCAGACCATCCTGCGTTTCACTAACCGAAACGGGTGCGTCGCATGAATCCATACGGAGGTTGTCCCGTGTATCAAGAACCTCTTCTGTAACAGCATCGATCACGCGTAACTTCAGCTCTGTACCGGAAGGTACATTGTTCATGTTTACGTTACGACTGAAGATCTGCCAAAGTGACGTTTCGATCGTTGACTGTTGTGTTGCAGTACGCCACGAACCACCCGCGTCCGTTGAATACTGAATGCGGATCGTTGGAATAAAATCAGCGCTCCAGCGATATTGATTTGGCTGATTCTTACAAAGGAAGGTGTTATCGCCTGGGATTTCTAAGGCAAAACGCCGAACACCAATCGCAAACGCTCCGCTTGAGGATGTGGATGTTGGAGCACTAACGGCAGAGATCCGCATTCGTGCATTCTCTGTGAGAACTGCAGGCACAGTCCAACTGAACGAGGACCCGGTGAGTGATGCACCAAGGACTTCGTATGTAGAACCATCGGCGCTGAATTCCAACTTCACGTTTCCAACTCCGGCTGCTTTTGTCCACCGCACTGTGAATAAAGAACCTTGACCAAGACGCTCTCCACCTTTAGGAGCATCAAGTACGACAGGAATGGTAATGCGATAGCTCGCAAGTGATGTGTCGTTTACAGCCTCATTTGATGCGTCTGAGACGCGAATCCAAAATGTCGTAACAGGAAGAACCGGTATGGACCACAGATACTGCCGTTCAGCAGCGTCGATCCCGGTGGCAATATTTGTCCATGGACCAGCCTGCGATGCACTCCAGCTGATATTGACAGTTGCGACACGAGCAGACGCCCAGCGGATCGTCATTTTGTCGCCCAAATTGTATGCATCAGAACCACGCGGCTCTGTGATCTGTACCATGGGCTTCGTTACAAGAGGAGTACATGTAGACGTAGCCACCCATCCTCTCATACGTTCTGCAACACGGGTTCCAAAGGTTAGGGGCGTACGACTTCCGTTAACCAGGTGACAGTAGCTCATGATCGTGCCATCCACAACACGGCGCACCGCAGGATCACTGAAGCAAGCATCGGTACCGTCTTGCCGTAACTGACATGTGTCTACAGGAGGACTCCAGTAGCAATTATGCGTATGGTATGCACCAATGTTGTGACCCATTTCGTGCGCTGCTACAAAGACGTCCCAAACAAATGCATTTGAGCGATTCGGGTCACCCGGAATCTCTGAGGCATTGAGGTAGACGGTTGATACACCGTACCCACCACGGTGCTTTTTATTACACATCTGATCAAGGAATGCAATTCCGCCCACAAAAGATCCGCCAACAGGACGTATGAGCGCGTAGAGGTGTGCCACGGTTCGGTCAACGCTGTTCATACGACTTGACCAGTCGAGCGAAAACTCATTGAGCATTTCACCGGGTTCGCGACCATCGTAAAAGTAACCGGATGGCTCGTCCAGGGTGAACTTTTCGAAGTAGGAAATGTACAGATAGGCGTCGAGTTCCTGCTCGTACACTTGCGCCATTGCCGATGCAATCTTCACAAAGTACTGAGCAATCTCTTCGTCGGACTCGCCACGGCGCTTCATAACGCTGTCGATATCCTCACGCAGAACCATCGCCATTTTGAATTCACGCAGGTAGTCGGCTTGACCCAATTCTGCTGCCTTTGCCTTACCTGGAATCGTCATTTTCCTCGCAGCGGCTTCTTCGTCTATCGGAAGCTCTTCGTTCCCACATATGAACCGCGAAAGTGGATCTTCGTTGAACATCGTAGCTTCATCGGCGATCAGGTGGGGCGTTGCCTCAGCTGAACGATTCATGCTGAAATCCCGACCGATCACTGTACGTTGTCCATTCGACAGCTGCACGAAGCCTGTTACGTTACCTTGGCTGTAATGTAACGAGACCGAGGTACTGGCATCTCCGTTCACCGTGCCACGGTAGGACACAACAGGACGAACCTTGAAACGCACTTTACCTGCTTTTGTGTGCGTGTAGAACTCCGTGTTGGCATCAAAAACGGCCCGCGTCCTTTCGAGCACAAGTGTTGACGATTCGTTGCCGGGAAGTGGGAAATTCGAGAGCGTGATGTTCTTGCTCTGTTGTTCAAATGCCAACTGAGCAACTGAGTGCTGCAGCATCATTGGACGCTGGAAGCCATTCAACTGCGCGTTTACGGCACTTTTTGATGGTTTGATCGGAACGAACAACTGGCGCGTATCTACCGTTGTTTGGGCGGAAAGCACCACTCCGGAAATGGCAGAGGCCATTAGGAACACTATGGTGCGAATGGAGTTACGTGTCATGGGCGACTCACAATGGAACGAACTTTAAAGATACGCAATGAAGGTGACGCAAGAGTTCCCGCTCACGCGAAAAGGCTTGAACGCCGTTGTAAGGTGGAAACAATCTCTTCGTGGATCTCAGAGCGCTCGCGGAGCCCATTAATCACTACGAAACGACGGGGTTCCTCAGCCGCAATGGCCAGATAACCGTCTCGAACTCGCTCAAAAAAGTCCCGTCCCGATCTTTCCATCCTGTCAGGTTCTCCGGCTCCAGGAATGAACTGCATCCGTTGTTGTGCCTGTTCATAAGCAACGTCGATGAAGAACGTTACTGTAGGCATGACCCCCCGAGTGGCCATCCTGTTACAGAGCTGAACACTTTCCAGGTCCAACCCGCGACCATAGCCTTGATAGGCTGTAGTACTATCAGCGTATCTATCGCATAGGATGATCGATCCGTGCTGTAGTGCGGGCTCAATTACCTTTTCAACGAGTTGGGTTCTGGCCGCACTGAACAACAACAGTTCGGCAGTTGGTGTTATGGTCTGTTTTGTACTGAGGAGTATCTCACGAATGGACTCTGAGAGCAGCGTAGCCCCCGGCTCGCGGATCGTTACCACGGTATGTCCGCGTTCCTCTAAAAGTTCTCTGAGGATCACAAGCTGAGTGCTCTTTCCACTCCCGTCGATGCCTTCAAACGAAATGAACATCATGCGTCTCCATGTTCCTCTTGTCCGCCGACCAACACCACACACTCCCCTTTGATAGAAATTCGTTTGGAGAGGTCCTCAACAATACTACCCACGGTGCCGCGAATGTACTCTTCATGCAGTTTTGACAATTCTCGAGCAACAACGGCAGGTCGGTCTGGACCAGTTACCTTTTCTACATCCCGCATCAGGTCAAGTACTCGATATGGAGACTCATACATGATCACGGTAGCAGCATTGTGCAGATGTCGCTCCAAAAAAGCGACTCGACCCTTCTTTTGCGGTGGAAATCCAACAAACGTCAACACGTCCGTTGGCAATCCGGATGCTGCAGCAGCCGTAACCATTGCTGAAGCGCCGGGCAGTGCCGTCACGGTCTGACCTGCCTCGATACATGCCCTCACGGCACGATATCCTGGGTCACTGATCCCAGGCATCCCGGCATCACTCACAAGGGCAATACGTTGCCCCTTCGCAATGCGATCTACGATCTCACGCGCCCTATCCCGCTCGTTGTGTTCATGGTAGCTCAGGAGCGGTTTTTTGGGAACATCATACCTCTTGAGCATGGGGCTTGTATGACGGGTATCCTCACAAACAATCACATCGGCTTCTCGCAAGGTCTTCACCGCACGCAATGTCATGTCATCAAGGTTGCCAATGGGAGTTGGTACAAGCCAAAGTATACCCTTTTGCTTCAAGGGGGCTTCTTCTTCCACATCATCAGACCGCTGTCTGCGTTCTGAGAAAAATTCAGACAGAATCGCCGAACACTTGCTCTCCAAGATGCCGGTGCGAACTACGGCGCGATGATTTAAGCGTGGATCATCTACGAGCTCAAACACACTTCTGCAGGCACCGGTCTTTTCATCCGATGCACCATAGACAACAGATGGGATGCGAGAGAGCACAATAGCGCCAGCACACATTGCGCATGGCTCTAGCGTGACGTAGATCGTGCAGTCCTCAAGAAATTTCTCGCCGATGGTGCGAACGGCGTCTTCAATGGCAACCATTTCGGCATGACGTGTGGGATCGCCCATGCGTTGGATCTCATTGGCACCGCGGCCGATCACTTCGTTATCGCGTACGATCACACAACCAACGGGCACATCACCTGCGTCGGCTGCTGCTGCTGCCAACACAAGGGCTTCTTGCATAAAATGTTCGTGTCGGCGCGCTACCTCGGACACCTTATTTGTCCTGCCGAGCTGCTTCGTATTGCTGCGTGTTCCCGGCATCGAGGAAGCGTAGGTCGGACCAGAGTTGCTCGCTCTTGTAGCCACGGAAGATGTCTGCAATCTCCATCGATTTTGCATCAAAGAATGCCTGCAACATCACGCTGCGGTTGGTCACCTTTGTCTTCTTGAATTCTGCGATATCATGAATCACAGCTTCAAGTTCCGCACGCCCCTTAAGCTTATCCTTTCCATAGAGATCTACGGCATCATGAAAATCAAAGTAGAGTCTTCGGAGACCTTGATACCGCATGTCATTAAGCTCAGTGATCAGTGACATCCGCGTGAACTGTCCCGGCTGATAAACCGTACTGAACTGACTGATTCCGAGCGCATTCCCCGTCTGAGCGATCTGCTGAGCGACTTTGTACATCTCTGTGCCGCCTAGGTCCTCGTATGTATCCATGTCCAGACCAATCGCGATCAGCATATAGAAATCGAGCACGCTGGTGAACGGGTCGAACCGAAGGGGCTGATAGCTCAAGGTTGGATTAAATGCCCATTCAAACGTCCAGTCTTGATCAAAAACGCGCAGCAGCCCACCACCGGTTCCCGGTTCATTATTCACAAGGCGCTTGCTTACCACGGAAATTCTGCCCGTGTACTTATTGCCATTCTTCGAATTCACGTAGATCGTGATGTCCACGGGAATCTTTGGCCCCTCCCAATCCGCATCGGTATAGCGGTTGGAGCTGAGATAGCTCTTCACAGTTGTGGCCATTGTGAGAACGTCCTGACGCTGATCCTGTGACAGCGGATCCATGTTGACGTTCACCGTAGGGTCAAGTTCTTGAGCCCCAAGCGTCACGTTCAGGCCTGCAAACAGCACGAGGAGGATTATAGAACGTACAAACATGGTCATGATCTGCTCTCAACGTAAATGGGTTCTGGCGAATCTACGCACCCTCGTGATGACGGCTATAGGGGGGTGCGTATTGATGGGAGAAATCGAGGCCCAGCAGAGTGCCTCGGGGACTGGGGTGCTTACGGACCTCGACGCCATATCTGCCCCCGCCATGACGGTGGATTCTGCCGTGGTGTTCGATGCCTTACCTGCCCCCTTCGGCATTCCTGAACTATCAACGATCACGGTGGTTGCCGGACCACACTCTCCTGCCATTTCTGCATGGATGTCCGGCTACACGTCTGCCAACCATTCAAAACTATCGTTTGGTATGCGCCGCCCTTGGGTTCTGAGCACCGGCTTTTCCCTAGGTACTCGTGTAGAATGTACGTGGATGATCTTTAGAGGCTTCGCAGATGTGGTCGACGTACGAGTTGGTGCTCATGCATTGATGCTGAGGGAGAACTGGAAATTTGGTGTTGCGATCGACGACATCGTTGTTGTTGGTAGAGAGCCCCTTCCATGGCTTCGATGTTCTGCGGGGTACTCCATTGATGATGTTGAGGGGGCGGTGGATGTGATCATGAACGGGGCTCAACAGCTGGCAGTGATGCTCACGGGTAGGTGGGAATCGCGAGTGGGGCTCACAGTGGTGGGCTCTGTACTTTCATCTCCACTCACTATTCGGCTAGGCGTAAAGATTGAGGCGATCGAGCCGGCCGACATTATCGTTGGAATTCGTCACGTTGAGGACTTGGGCGTTTCTCCACATCTCGCCGTGAGATGGCCATGGTGAGATGGGTCCTCATCGTTGGCATTGTGTTCTTTCCGGGGATCATTGTTGCTCAGCTCGACGACTTGATAGATGGTCCATGGGTAGCACCTGCACTTGACGTTTTAGAACGACGGAGGGAGGAGCCCCTTTGTCTCGCGTGTTGCAATGCCTATGACTTGACGGAGATCCCGGGCATTTCACAACGCACTGCTCGAGCGATCGTTCGGTTGGTGGATGCGGGAGGAATAACGAGTATCTCGGCCCTATGTGACACGCTTTGTTTACCTCCGGACCAATTCATTCTGCTTACATCATGCACCACGCTTCAATGCTCGTGCGGTGGTTTGATACGGTCCGCATCTGCTCGCATACGTATGCCAACAGCCGCTACAGGTATGGGTCTCATTCGGATGGATATAGACCATGCAGTAGGGAGGGCAGGCGTACTCTTTGCACAGCCACTAGATGCTGCACCATCAATCACTGGGGCTTGGGCAACAGCAGTAATTGGCAACGTTCATATGGCCATTGGCGATGTGGCTCTGCGCATGGCAACGGGCCTTATCATGGGTACGTCCAGCGGACTAACGCGCTCTCCGGCAGAGATACTGCGGAGTACGGATGGGACGTTTTCAATGCGCCCGTGGACGTCAACATCCCAAGAAGGTTCACTACGTGGGCTCGCTCTCCATACTCTGATTCCGAGCCTTCGCACAGAATTCACGGGCCTTATTGGACGATCAGTACATGACGACGTGATTACAACAACCTATGCGTGTTCATTCTCACACGTATTGCCAACTGGGAATGTTTCTCTTTCTGCAGTATCTACACTTCACGCATCATACGCCTCACTCAGTGCCGCGCAGACGATCGGCAACACCACGATACGCGGCGAACTGGCATTCGATGACAACCTACGATGGTCAGGACACCTGCATGGAGAGTACAACACGTCGCCAGCAATTGTCGGCTTCTCACTTTGGCGATACAGCCCTGACATAAAGCCTCCATTCGGGACATCCTCAGGAACGTCGTCAGCCCCCTACAATCATGCGGGGATGTTGATCTATGTTCGAGCGTCGCCATGGCGAACGTCAACGTTCCTTGGTTCGATATCGTATGGCGGCAGATTGAGCCGGTCATATCTCAATCCTCTGCCTACTTCATCACTGGACATCACAACCGATCTCCTAACCAGACCGTGGCGTGGTGTGAGTATAAGTGCACGGCTCCGATACGAACGTTCTGCCGATGCGATATCCATTGAGAACGTGCGCCGCATGGATGTGTCATCATTTGTGATGGGCCGCATCGATGTTGATGTTCCGCTAGCTCGTGCTGTTCAAGGACGTATTCGTTGCGATCTGCGAAACGTCTCGTGGAGATCTCGTCCGGTAGCGGACCACGGTACCCTCCTATTTCTTGACGTACGGTGGCATCCTCAGCCAGACATAACGCTACGGGGACGATGGACGCAGTTCTCCTCTACATCGGGAACTATAGCACCACGAATGTTGGACGCAACGGTTGTTGGTGCACTTCAAACAGTTGTAGCGAATGGGAAGGGGGCTCGGTGGACAATCGCCGTTCGGTGGCAGATAGCTCCGTGGATCGCAGTTTCTGGCGCATACCATGATGATCGACGAGTTGTGGATGGAGCGGTCCGTGCCGACAGATCAGCGTTGTTTCAGATCGATCTTCGGTTGCGTGCCGTTGGTAGGCGAGAGTTCATCGCGATCGATGATGAGTCTAGCACCAGGCTGGAATGAGATGTAGTACCACATCCACTCCACCATCACCTTGAGTCTATTGCGGAAACTGATGAGTTGCATCACATGGATCACGGCCCACATTAGCCAAGCGATCAGTCCGGATGAGCGAATTCCAAAAACGTGGGCAACTGCCTTTGCTCGTCCGATTGTGGCCATCGTTCCATAGTCGCGGTATTTGAAAGGGGCTCTCCCCTCTCGATGAGCGTCCTTCTTGATCAGCTTTGCAACATATGCGCCTTGTTGCATAGCCACCTGTGCAACTCCGGGTAGAGGACCTTGGGGTGTGTCGAAGTGTGCTCCGTCTCCTATCACAAACACATCTGACAGAAGTGGAACGCTACAATCAGGGTGAACAACAACGCGGCCAGATCGGTCGAGTTCAACATCTAACGTTTCAAGCAATTGCGAAGCCTTATTTCCGGCCGCCCAGATAACGTTTCTACTTGCGATAAACTCATTCGCAACAATTACGCCATGTGCATTGACGTCAGAGACAGATGCATTACACAGAACCTCTACACCAAGACGCTGCAGCATGGTCACTGCCTTACGTGAATGAGATTCGCTGAATGACGATAGGATGCGACTTCCTCCCTCGACCAAAATCACGCGCACATCGCTACGCTTGAGTCGCGGAAAGTCTGGAAGCATCGTTCGAAGTGAGATCTCAGCGATCGCTCCGGCAAGTTCTACGCCGGTTGGACCGCCCCCTACTACTACGAAGGTGAGCATCGTTCT
>CALMZQ010000064.1 GCA_937870915.1 uncultured Ignavibacteria bacterium | reverse complement strand
GAAATGATGCCATTGTGTATGCGCGAGCAGACCAAGAGAATGCAGAGGTATGGGACAGGAAGCGCGTGCGATATGAACGCGCTTTGCGGGCTATCGCATCCCTGCGTTTAAGACTCGATGTAGCATCAGACGATCCAATGGATACGGAACAGTTCTCAACGATCATTCGTGAGAACATCGGAACGGGGCTAGGAATATTTGAGTCAGCGGTCCGGTCAGAGCGATCAAGCATTATTGCGATTGAGGAGACACTTTCATCCTATAGAGCTGTTGCCAAAGACCATCGCCTACCACCGGTACGATTTGCTGAACACGTTCGTGTCTGGTGGACGCTTGTACAAAGCGTTCGAGTTCCGACTGAACATGGAAATTCAACGGGACTCAGTGTGGTCCGTCCGGCCGAACTCCGTGGACGAAGACGAAACCTCGTGATCGCTGTGGGATGCGTAGAGGGTGAGTTCCCCCGCACGCAGCAGGATATGCTCGACGAAGACCTCGTGCCCGGACTTCGTGAGTCGATGGCTATTGAGTCAATGGCAGATCTTGTAGCCTCGGTTTCGACGGATGGCGTCCTTGTTTGTACCTATCCTGAAGTACTAGATGGATCGATGGTGCTTCCGTCTTCGCTGCTCGACAGGGTGCAGACGGTTACAGACCTCGATATCGAATGGACATCGCTCGATAGGGGGCGTATCATCCTCCTCGACGAGAGAGATCTGCGTGTGCGAAGTGCACAGCCCCCTACAATGATCGTATCCCAAGCAGGGGAAGTGCGCAGCGGCCTTGATGTGGAATTGCAAGAGATGTTTGACGATGATGTGAATAGGCCCGTGAGTCCTTCACGATTGGACGTCGTGATCCAATGCCCCTATAAATACCATGCGCAGAAGACGCTTCGACTTGAAGACGATGGAGTTGACAGTGACTCGCAGATGACGGCGATTGAACGTGGACTTCTCTTGCATGAATTGGTGCAACGATTCTACCGCTCCTATCAGCCGGCTGGTGAACCGGACTTCCGGAGCGCAGAGTCCTTGGCAGAGTGGTGTGTGGATCTGCGCACGAACACATTCGATGAACATTGGAAGAATCTCTGTGATGTGCTCGATTCGTTGTTAGGTGAAATGCGACCGGAGCACCTCTATGCAGAAGTTGAGCGAAGGGCACTTGTTGGAACAGACACGCGAGTTGGACTCCTCCGGCGTTGGTTGGCAATGGAGATCGAGTATCAAGTAAAGACATCATTCTTGCCGGTACTTTTTGAGCGCGAGATCGAAACCACCATCGATGTGCCAACCGGACATGGTGATCTCCAAACAACAGTGAAAACTCGAATTGATCGCATAGACATCTCCATTGTGGATGATGTTGTGGAGTTTGTTGTGAACGATTATAAAGCAAGTCTCCCCACAACAGCAACCAGGCCTAAGATCAATGCCGGCAAGGCAACGCAGATGCCAGTCTACCTGGCTGTAGTTGCAGAGTTCTTTCGTGAGAAGGGGCTCAAAGCTCGCCCAGCAGCGGCGATCTATCGTATGTTCGGCACTGCATTGCGATCGCCGGAAAAGTCTACCTATCAAGTCATGTTGGCAGATGTGAATTTCAAAATTCCCATTCGACGCATGGCTAAGGACCCGCCCCCTTCTCCCTTGACTGAGCAGGTGAAAAGCATCATTCAGAAGATATCTCCAGCAATCAACGATCTTCGTAGCGGATCGTATCCCGTGCGTCCATCAAAGGATGCTTGCACATATTGTTCATACCCGGCCCTTTGCCGAAGAGAGCATTGGGGCGT
>CALMZQ010000063.1 GCA_937870915.1 uncultured Ignavibacteria bacterium | reverse complement strand
TCAGCGATAGGCTCAGGGTGATCGATCTCACCGAATGACGGATTGTAGTCGCCATGGATCTCAAAGACGCCCGGCAGGATACGATGCATGAAGTCGATTCCGGCACCATGCATTGGGTCATAAACAAGTTTAACACCGCTTTTCAGAATGAGATCGAAATCGATCTTCGTCTTCAGGTATGCGATGTAGGCTTCCTTTGCGTCGAATAACCGAATCGTGCGAGATGCGATATACTCGTCGAGAGTTGCTACCGATGCCTTGGGCGCCTTGCCCTTCAGAGCAGCCAGTTCCTTCTCGATTTTTGTGATCTGTTCCGGTAGAGCCGGACCACCAAATGACGCCTTCACCTTGAAGCCGTTGTATTCGGCAGGATTGTGCGAGGCGGTGATAACGATACCGATCTGCGCCTTCTTCTTCAGCGTATGGAAGGACACTTGTGGAGTGCTCGAGAACGTATCCGTGAGGTGCACGGTAATGCCATATGACGCAAGTATCCGAGACGTCTCGATAGCAAACTCACGTGATAGAAACCTCGTGTCGTGCCCAACAACAACCGAAGCCCCCTTCGCCTTAAGCTTCTTCACATACCGTGCCGTTGCATGAGCCACGAGTCCGAGATTTTCGAACGTATAGTCGCGTGCGATGAGGCCACGCCAGCCGTCGGTTCCAAAGACGATGTTATGCATTGCAGTTACTCAGTTACATAGTTACGGGGTTACAGCATGCCGTGCCCTAACCGTTGATACCAGATTACGCGATCGTTGTATCGCCGGCGTATTCGGCGTCTTCGCCCAGCAGTTGTTCGATGCGGAGCAGTTGGTTGTATTTGGCAACGCGGTCTGTGCGGCAGGGGGCTCCTGTCTTGATCTGTCCGGCGCTGAGGGCTACGGCCAGATCAGCAATGGTGGCATCCTCTGTCTCTCCCGACCGGTGTGAGAGAATGGCTGAATAGCCATATCGCTGGGCCATGGCAACGGCATCAAACGTTTCTGTGAGCGTTCCAATTTGGTTGACCTTGACCAGTATAGAATTGGCAACACCCTCTGCGATACCTCGCGCAAGGAAGCTAACATTCGTTACAAATAGGTCATCGCCTACAAGCTGCACCTTTTCACCTACAGCGTCTGTGAGTGCCTTCCATCCTTCCCAATCATTCTCACCCATGCCGTCTTCAATGCTCACGATCGGATACGTCTCTACAAGCTTGGAATACCAGTCCACCATTTGCGTGGTAGAGAGCTTTTGCTGTGTTGATTTGTACATCACATACCCGCCGTCCTTCACCATTTCGCTCGCTGCAACATCGAGTGCGAGGACAATATCCTCACCAGCTTTATAACCCGCTTTATGAATTGCTTCCATGATCACATCCAGTGCTTGTTCATTGGATGCGAGTGAGGGGGCAAATCCACCCTCATCACCGATGCTGGTGTTGAGCCCCTTTGCTTTCAACACACCTTTCAGAGCATGATA
>CALMZQ010000062.1 GCA_937870915.1 uncultured Ignavibacteria bacterium | reverse complement strand
AATCGTTCATGCTTGAGTTTGAGATTCACATCCCCCGATACTGCAGCCTGCGTATCATCAAAGAACTTCTCTATACTCCGCATTGCCGGCTCGAGAAACTGACCTTCGTGAAGGAGTTGTCCGTACCAGATAGACAGTTGGTCCTTGAGCGTGAGTTGCCATTTTGACAGTGTGTGTTTTTCAAGTGCGTGATGCGCCTTGATCAACATCAATGCAGAAGGGGCTTCAAATGCTACGCGACCCTTGATACCGATGATCGTATCACCAACATGCATGTCGCGACCGATATGCCACCGCGCACCAACGTCGTTGAGCAAGCGAAGTAGTTCAACAGGCTCCATCGTTTCACCATCCACGGCAATGGGTTGCCCCTTCTCAAAGCTGATCTTCAAGATTCGTTCTGCGTTGTTGTCAGGGGGCGGGAATTGAGCAGATGGCCATACAGATTCTGGAAGGGGCTTGTCTGACGTAAGCGTCTCCTTCCCTCCAACCGTTGTGCCCCAGATCCCTTGATTGATGGAGTAGGCTGCCTTTGTCCAATCACCCTCAACTCCGTGTTGTGCGAGGTAGGCAATCTCTTCGTCGCGAGAAAGTTGTTTGTCGCGGATCGGCGTAAGAACGTCGATCTCCGGACACATGATGCGGAAGATCACATCAAAGCGAACCTGATCATTCCCGGCACCTGTGCTTCCGTGCGCGAGGTGTGTTGCACCTATTGAACGCGCGTGTTCGGCGATGGCAATGGCTTGCACAACACGTTCAGCACTGACACTCAACGGATATGTAGCGTTCTTCAGAATGTTGCCGGCAATACAATGTCGGAGCACCTTTTCATACAGTTCATTGGTGCGATCGAGGGCGGCATGAGTGGTAGCTCCACATGCTAATGCGCGTTGTTCGATGTGATACAATTCGTTGGCTGAAAAGCCCCCTGTATCAACGATCACAGTGTGAACTTCCATGCCGAGATCCACGGCAAAATACCGGGCACAATACGATGTGTCGAGTCCGCCACTAAAGGCGAGGAGGATTTTTTTCACGCCGTTGGGTCCTTTGGATCGAACAACATACCCGTACACAGACACATTGCACGGTTTGTGCGTTGGAGGATGTCGTAATTCGGGCATGACTGGCATCCCTTCCAGAACGCTTCATCGGTGGTGAGTTCCGAGAAATGTACGGGGCGGTATCCAAGTTCAGAGTTGATCTTCATCACCGCTGCGCTTGTAGTGATTCCAAAGATCTTCGCATCCGGATACTTCTTACGCGAGAGGTCGAATGCAGCACGTTTGATCTTCCGTGCAAGGTTATGTTTCCGGAACTCCGGCTTCACGATCAGTCCGGAATTCGCAACATACCCCCCGTGTTCCCACGTTTCTACGTAGCAGAACCCAGCAAACCGTCCATCAGATGTGAGAGCGATGATCGCCTTCCCCTCTTCCATCTTCTGGATCACATATTCCGGAGTACGACGGGCGATACCCGTCCCCCGTTGTTGCGCCGCAACGAAGATCGTTTCTACGATTTCTTCGGCGTAATGTGCATGCGACATGTCGGCAACAGTGATAATCACATCAACTGTTGGAGGCACCTCGGCGCTCAACCTTTGAGGCCTTCATTCTTCTGACGCGATTCCATTGCGAGCTTCTCCTTGAAAGAAACAATCTTGGTATGCAATTCCGGATCTGCCACTGACAGGATCTCTACCGCGAGGATGCCGGCATTACGCCCGCCCCCTATCGCAACTGTTGCAACTGGGACACCCGATGGCATTTGGACGATGCTCATAAGGGAGTCTAGGCCCCTCAGCTGCTTTGTTGGAATTGGTACACCGATCACGGGAAGGGGCGAAAATGACGCAATCATTCCCGGGAGGTGGGCTGCACCGCCGGCGCCGGCGATGATGACCTTAACTCCGCGCGTATGGGCATTCGTTCCGTAGTCGGCCATATCCTGAGGAGTACGATGGGCACTTACAACACGGATTTCGTAGGAGACGCCGAATTCTTCACAGATCGTTGCGGCTTCGCGCATCACTGTCAGATCGGAGTCGCTACCCATGATGATTCCAACAAGCGGTTGTGTTGTCATGACGTCACCTGAGAAGAGAGGTTAACGATGCGCTTGATCATACCGAGGAGCTGGTGCCTGCCAAGTCCGGTTTCGCTGGACGTAGGAACAACGTCTACTACATACTCACAATTCTGGATCACGTCTCGCACTTGTTGCTCCCGCTCAATGAGGGCTGCCGGTTTGAGCTTATCACATTTCGTAAGGATCACAACAAACGGACGTCCGGCCAATTCGAGTTCTTCGAGGATGGCAAGATCAAGGGGCTGTGGATCGTGACGCGCGTCTACAAGGACGCACGTAAGTACGAGCTGAGGTCGCTTGAGTACATATGCTCGGATCAGAACGGAGAACTGCTCACGTTGGCCCTTGCTCACACGTGCGTAGCCATATCCGGGAAGGTCTACGAGCATAAAGTTCATGTCCGTCACAAAGAAGTTGATCTCTTGTGTTTTGCCCGGGGTGTTGGACACGCGCGCCATGCGATTATGGCGGACGAGCGTATTGATCAACGACGACTTACCAACATTGGACCTACCGATCATGGCGATCTCGGGCAGTGTCGATTCAGGGAAATGCTCCGGTTTGGTAGCCCCCTTCACGAACTCGGCAATGATGTGGATGTCGTGTGCCATGTTGTCTGAAAAAAGGAAAACGCCGAATGCGGAAGCACTCGGCGTTTCAGATCGTATGGTCTGTTATATTATGCCTTCTCTTCGCCGTCGGCTGGCGCATCTGCTTCAGAAGCATCCGCTGCTGGCACGTCGGCCTGAGCTGACTCCACCACTGGTGTATCCACAGCCTCTTCGGCTACGTCAACCACAGCTTCTACTTCATCAACCACTGGTGCTACTTCTACGGGAGCTGCTGCTACCGGAGCTGGCTTCACCTTTGGCTTTGTTGTTGGCTTTGGCTTAGCTGGGCCCTTGGCTGCAACACGACGCTTGGTGGACGACACGCGTCCATCAACCGGATTCGACCAATCAACAAGTTCAATCATAGCCGTTGCTGCATTGTCGCCACGGCGAAGTCCGAGCTTCGTGATTCGCGTATAACCACCATCACGCTCTGCTACAAGCGGAGCGATCGTGTCGAACAACTCCTGCAGGACAGCCTTGTTCTTGATGAACCGGCCTACCATGCGGCGGCTGTGTACATCGACGCCTGTGATCGTTCCAGCCTTCTCAGTACGGTGCGCATTACGTGCACGTGTAATGAGATGCTCAGCGAACGGACGAAGTTCCTTCGCCTTGGCTACCGTTGTTACAACGCGCTTATGTTCAAAGAGTGACGTGGCCATGTTCGCAAGCATTGCCCGCTTGTGGCTTGCTGTGCGTTTGAGTTTTCGGCCTGCATAACTGTGTCGCATTCTGGTCTCCTTAGCCTTCCTTAGTCATTCTTCTTTTCGTCATCGCGCAGATAGCCTTCAACGTTCATACCGAACACGAGACCATTCTGCACAACCACGTCTGCGAGCTCCGACAGAGACTTCCGACCGAAGTTGCGGAACTTCAAGAGGTCGGATTCTTGCAGGCTCACAAGGTCTGCCAATGTTTTGATACTTGCGGCCTTCAGGCAGTTATGAGCGCGAACACTGAGTTCGAGTTCATCTACCGGCTGGAGGAGGATCCGGCGCACACGGGAACGTTCGCGCTCGGCTTCAGTGTCCGGTGCTGGTGCTTCCGATGGTTCCGAGTTGGATCCGATGGAAGGATTCACACCGAGGAAGAGTGCGATATGTGAACGGAGGATAGATGCTGAATGTTCAACAGCTTCCTTCGCCGTGATCGACCCGTCTGTGCTTACATCGAGAACGAGGCGCTCATAGTCCGTTTTCTGTCCAACGCGGAACGGCTCCACGTTGTAGATCACGTTCTTGATTGGCGTAAAGATCGCATCGATCGGAAGCATGCCAAGCGGGAAGTCCGTTGTGTTTTGATCTTCAGATGGAACGTAGCCTTTGCCACGACCAATACGAAGTTCCACATCGAAATCTGCATCATCAGCGAGCGTAGCGATCTTCTTACCCGGGTCGAGAACTTCGATAGCGCCTGCTGTTGCTTCTTGGATCATCTCTGCTGTCCAGATCTTTTGCCCCTTCACGCGGAACGTGATGCGGTTTGGAGATTTTGGATCAACGATACGGAGGCGAACCTCCTTGAGATTGAGAATGATCTCGCACATGTCTTCTACAACGCCGGCAACGGTCTGGAACTCATGCTGAACGTCTGATATCTTTACACCAACGATTGCGGTTCCTTGGATCGACGAAAGGAGCACGCGTCGAAACGCGTTACCGATCGTTGTTCCATAGCCTTCTTCGAGTGGATTAAGAACGAAACGAGCATGGTACGGACTGCCGAGTTCTTCGACGACGACGCCTTCCGGCATCTGCATCTGCATGTTCATGGCCTTCCTTAGGTCAAATAGTCACAGTTGAAATGAGTGTTTCGTAACGGATTAGACGCGACGCTTTTTCGGCGGGCGGCAACCGTTATGCGGCAGCGGCGTTTGGTCGAGGATCGAGAGAACCTCGAACCCAGCTTGTGTCAGCGCGCGGATAGCCGCTTCGCGACCCGAGCCTGGACCCTTGACCACCACGTCCACCTTGCGCAATCCCATTTCGAAGGCCTCGCGGGCGGCCTTGTCTGCGGAGACTTGCGAAGCGTACGGTGTATTCTTCTTGGAACCGCGGAAACCATTCTTTCCTGCGGAGGACCAAGAGAGCGTATTGCCGTACGTATCTGTGATCGTGACGATAACGTTGTTGAACGTTGCACGGACAAAGACCTTGCCGTGAACATCCGCAACGATCTTGCGCTTGACGCGCTTTTTTGCTGCTGCCATTGTCGTTCAGTCCTTTATTACTTCTTCACTGCCTTCTTCTTGCCGGCTACCGTCTTGCGCTTGCCCTTACGAGTACGAGCGTTAGTACGGGTCCGCTGACCACGAACCGGAAGACCGCGGCGATGACGCAGTCCACGATAGCAACCAACGTCCATAAGACGTTTGATGTTCAGTTGAATCTCAGAACGGAGCTGACCTTCAACCTTATAGTCACCGAGAGCTTGACGGATACGTGCCACTTCATCATCAGACCATGTGGAAACGCGCTTGTTATGGTCAATGCCGGCTTTATCCAGCACCTGTCCACTCAGCGTTGTTCCAATGCCGAAGATGTACGTGAGCGCGATCACGCCGCGCTTATTTTTTGGTAGGTCGATACCTGCGATACGAGCCACTTCGTGTCTCCTGAATTAGCCTTGACGTTGCTTGAAGCGAGGGTTCTTCTTGTTGATGATATACACCCTTCCCTTACGACGAACGATTTTATCGTCGGGACTGCGCTTCTTCACCGATGCTTGAACCTTCATGTTCTCACCCTTTAGTTTTCTCTGCTGAGTTCAATGTCACTTGTAGCGATAGACGATACGGCCTTTAGAGAGATCATAGGGAGACATCTCCACTGTGACCTTGTCTCCGCGAAAGATCTTGATGAAGTGCATCCTCATCTTCCCGGAGACGTGTGCAAGAATCTTATGCCCATTATCCAGTTTCACAATGAACTGAGTATTTGGCAGTGCTTCCTCGATCACACCATCAACACGTATGACATCTTCGCGACCCATCGAAACCTTGTCGTTTTATCGTTACTCCATCAAAGTCAGGATTCTCGGTGTAGCCCCATCGATCACAATCGTGTGTTCGAAGTGTGCCGATGGTTTCCCATCCGCAGTGTACACTGTCCAACCGTCGCTTGCCGTATGAACATGGAACAGACCCATATTCACCATCGGCTCGATCGCCATTGCCATTCCCGTCTTGAGTTTGGCATTGGGAAACCTGCTGCGATGCAGCAAGCCCGGAACGAAGTTCGGGACGGGCGGTTCCTCGTGGAGATGACGGCCAATGCCGTGCCCCACAAGTTCCCGGACCACCGAAAAACCCTGTTTTTCAACGTGCGTTTGAACGGCTCTCGCGATGTCATACACCCGATTGCCATCTACTGCCTGCTCAATGCCGAGTCTCAAAGACTCCTTCGTGGCATCTAACAAACGTTGTTTGTCCGTGGATATCTCGCCTACGCCGTAGGTGTACGCGCTGTCTCCAAAGAACCCGTCCAATTGGACGCCAACATCGACTGTCACGATTTGTCCTTCTTTCAGCATACGCTGACCAGGCATTCCGTGCACCACCTCTTCGTCAACACTGATGCAAGCTGAAGATGGGAACAGCTTACCGTCTACTTCATATCCTTTAAAGGCTGGCTCTCCACCACGTGTTCGGATAAAATCCTCAACGATGGCATCAAGCTCAAGAGTTGTCACGCCCGGCTTTACAAACCCCTTCATGTGAATCAGCACGTCCGCAACGATGCGGCTTGCTGCTTCCATTTTCTTGATCTCTTCTCCCGTGAGCAGAGTGATGCTGAGGTCGGCAACCGCCATGATTACGCAGTAGCTCCGGCACGGCCACGGATCTTACCTGTCTTCATGAAACCATCATAATGGCGCATGAGGAGGAAGGATTCGATCTGCGTCAACGTGTCAAGTGCTACGCCTACAATGATCAAAAGACTTGTACCGCCAAAGAACGAAGCAAACACCGGAGGCACTTGAAGGACGTTCATCGCAAACGTTGGAAGGATTGCAATGAGCGCTAAGAAAATTGCGCCCGGGAGTGTAATGCGAGTGAGAATGTTTTCGATGTATTCAGATGTTGGAGCTCCCGGACGAACGCCAGGAATGAATCCACCATTACGCTTCATGTTATCGGCCACTTCCTTCGGGTTGAAGGCGATAGCTGTATAGAAGTACGTGAAGAATACGATCATGATGCCGAACATCACGGCATAAACCACAGAACGATCACTGAAGAGCTGCGAAACATCTTGCCAGAATGTGCTTCCCGGGAAGAATGACGCAATCGTTGCAGGAACGAACAGGATTGATTGAGCGAAGATGATCGGCATTACACCGGCGGTATTCACACGCAACGGAATGTATTGTGTTGTTCCGCCATACACCTTGCGGCCTACTACACGCTTTGCGTATTGTACAGGAATACGCCTAGCCCCCTGCGTTATCAATATCACTGCGGCGATAATACCTAGGAGAAGTGCCACAAGTACAAGGTCGATCACGAGGTTACGTGAACCAGCTTGAATGAGGGTGATCTCTTGTGTGATAGCAGTTGGGAACCGGGCGATGATACCGATGAAGATGATCAGGGAGATGCCGTTGCCGAGACCACGGTCAGTGATCTGCTCACCGATCCACATCAGGCCAACAGTGCCGGCCGTGAGGATGATAACGGACGCAAGGGTCCAGAAGAAGCCAGTGTCAGGGACAACGGAAGCTCCACCTGAACCAACGGTAGTTTGTGCGATTTTGATCGTAACACCCCATGCCTGCATAGCTGCGATCGGCACGGTGAGCATACGAGTGTATTGATTGATCTTACGGCGACCATCTTCACCTTCGCGCTGCAGTTTTTGCAGTTCTGGAAGAACTACGCCGGCGATTTGGAGAATGATACTCGCGGATATGTATGGCATGATACCGAGGGCAAAAATGGCTGCATTCGAGAATGCGCCACCCACGAACATGTCATACAACCCGAAGATCGTGCCGCTGTCATCTAAGGCAGAGGCCTGTGTCAGCAGTGTTACGTCAACGCCCGGGATCGTAATGAACGAACCCACACGAACGGCCAGCAGCGCGATCAACGTGAACGCGATGCGCTGGCGAAGTTCTTCGATCCGGAACATGTTCCGGAAGGTGGTAACGATATTAGCCATTGACAGTGACCGCTCCCCCGGCTGCTTCGATCTTTTGCTTTGCTGTTTCCGAGATCTTATCACACGTTACGCTAAGCTTTGCCGAAAGATCACCGTTTCCGAGAATCTTCACCGGTGCGGATCTTTTACGGATCACACCCAGTTCGAGAAGCACATCGTTTGTGACGCTACCGTTGGTAACGAGCTTCTCATCAACAAGGCGTTGCAACGTTGCAACGTTTACTTCTTGGTATTCAATGCGATTGATGTTCGTGAAGCCGAATTTTGGCACACGACGCTTGAGGGACATTTGACCACCCTCAAATCCCGGACTTTGGCTAAAGCCACTGCGAGATTGGTGACCCTTGTGTCCGCGCGTAGACGTACCACCGTGACCGGAACCGGCACCACGACCAATACGCTTCTTCTTATGACGGGAGCCCGGAGCGGGCGAAAGATTTCCGATGTGTTTCATGATAGGCCTCAGTCTGCGATCTCTTCGACGTTCACAAGGTGCCGGACAACGTTAATCATACCAAGGATTTGAACATTCTTTGGCTTGACGGTAACGTAATTGGGGCGGCCAAGGCCAAGAGCCTTGATCGTGTCCTTTTGATTTTGTAGGGCGCCGATGACCGAACGCACTTGGGTAATCTTCAGTTTCATGTTCGTTTCCTTCTTTGCCTTAACCCTTGAGTACCTTCTCGAGTGAGACACCGCGGCGTGCAGCCACAGCACCAGCATCCTCGAGTTGCATCAAAGCGTTCATGGTTGCCTTAACCGTGTTGTGCGGGTTGGACGAGCCTTGGGACTTTGTAAGCACATCCGTTACGCCGGCAAGCTCAAGGATAGCGCGAACGCCACCGGCCGCAATAACACCAGTACCCGGTGTTGCAGGGCGGATCAGAACCTTAGCTGCACCAAATCGGCCAATAACTTCGTGAGGAACTGTACCATTCTGTACACGAACCTTCACAACAGACTTTTTGGCCGCTTCCGTTGCCTTTGTTACGGCATTGGAAACTTCACCGGCTTTGCCGAGTCCGTACCCGACGTGACCTGCCTCATCACCAACAACGACCATCGCTGAGAAGTTGAACCTACGTCCACCCTTCACTACCTTGGCTGTTCGGCCAACGTAGACGATCTTGTCTTTGAGGTTAAGATCCGACACTTTTTGCTTTGCCACGTAATCAGCTCCGTTTCGTTCGCGTTAGAAATCGAGACCAGCTTCGCGCGCAGACTCTGCAAGCGCTTTCACTCGGCCGTGATAGAGGAAGCCATTGCGGTCGAATGCAACCTTTGTTGCCTTCGCTGCCTTGGCGCGTTCTGCAAGAGCGGCTCCAACTAGCCGACTCTCTTCGACCTTGGTCATGCCTGCTGTAATCTTCGCGCGGATGTCCTTGTCGAGCGTTGAAGCTGATACAACTGTTGTTGCAGCTACATCGTCGATAATCTGCGCATAGATATGACCCAGCGAGCGGAACACCGTCAAACGAAGGCGTTCTGGCGATCCGGAGATATTCTTGCGAACCCGGCGGTCCCGGCGTGCTTGCCGAACATTTTTGAGTTTGATGCGATTCATGTTTCGTAGTCTCCTTACTTGCCTGCTGACTTACCGGCCTTGCGACGGATGTATTCACCTTCGTACCGAATTCCTTTGCCCTTGTACGGCTCAGGTGGACGAAGCTTGCGAACCTTCGCCGCTACCTCACCTACGAGGTGCTTATTGATTCCCTTTACTGCGAACACCGTAGGTGTAGACACAGCAAACTCCACGCCATCCGGCGGCATGAAGAGAATTGGGTGAGAATAACCCAACGACAGCAGAAGATTCTTGCCGCGTAGTTCAACCTTATAGCCCACACCTTCTACCTGGAGGTTCTTGGTGAATCCATTGGATACACCTTCTACCATCCAAGCGATATGCGCGCGAGTAAGGCCGTGCAGTGCACGAACTTTCTTGTCGTCGTTTGCTCGCGTGAACGTGAGCGTATTGCTCTCCATGACCGGCGTGATCGAAGCGTCGAAGGCGAACGTAAGTTCACCCTTGGGGCCTTTGACCGTGCATACTGTACCGTCGAACTTTACGTTGACGTTACTCGGAATGGAGATGAGTTTCTTACCTACTCGTGACATTGTCTTTTGCTCCTCGCTTCTCTTCTTACCAGATTGTGCAAAGCACTTCACCACCAACGTTCTCGCGGCGGGCTTGTTTGTCGGTCATCACCCCACGAGGCGTGGAAATGATGGCGACGCCGAGTCCGTTGCGTACACGCGGGAGCTTGTCAGCCGGCGCATAAATGCGACGTCCTGGCTTACTAACGCGGTGTACCTCACGGATAACCGGCTGCCCGTAGTGATAGCGCAGCTTGAGGGTGAGCACGCCCTGCTTGTTGTCCTCAACGCTTTCGAAGTCCAAAATGAAGCCTTGATCCTTGAGGATCTCGGCTATGGCCACTTTGAGCTTCGACGCTGGCACATCAACTGTTTTGTGCTTAGCGGCCGACGCGTTGCGGATGCGTGTGATGAAATCGGCGATGGTATCTGTGACTGGCATAGTCGTCGTCTTGGTCGTGTTCGAAAATCAGGACTGGAACTGTTTTACCAGCTTGCCTTGCGCATGCCGGGAATCTTGCCTTCGAGCGCAAGAAGACGGAACATGTTTCGGCACAGGCCGAACTTACGGTAGACGCCCTTGCCGCGGCCTGTGATAAGGCAACGACTGCGGACACGTGTAGGCGAACTGTTGCGTGGAAGCTTTTGGAGCCCCACCATGTCGCCAGCTGCCTTGAGCTCTGCACGCTTTGCGGCGTACTTTGCTGCCAGGCGGATGCGCTTCTTGTTGCGCGCTATGACTGATGTCTTGGCCATGGAAATTCTCTTGTGTTCTTAGTCGCGTTTACGGAACGGGAAACCAAATTCTTGAAGCAAGGCTTGCGCCTCTTCATCCGTCTTGGCCGACGTAACGAACGTGATGTCCATCCCGTTGATCCTCGACACCTTATCTACGTCAATTTCAGGGAAGATGATCTGTTCCTTCACGCCGATCGTGTAGTTACCACGTCCGTCGAAACTCTTGTCTGAGAATCCACGGAAGTCGCGAATACGCGGTGCTGCGATGTTGATGAAACGATCGAGGAACTCATACAAGTGTGCACGACGAAGCGTTACACGAGCACCGATCGGCATGCCTTCGCGAAGCTTGAAGTTAGCGATGGACTTGCGTGCACGCGAAACTGCCGGACGCTGACCAACGATCAATTCAAGTTCATTCACAGCAGCCTGAAGTTGCTTGGCATCCTGAGTTGCTGCGCCAACACCGATGTTGATCGCAATCTTCTCGATGCGTGGCACTTCCATGATGCTCTCATAGTTGAAGCGCTTCATGAGTGCCGGTACTACCTGGTCCTTATAGAAGGCATGTAGACGAGCCGGGACTCGCACATCTTGAATGTCTTCAAGACGTGGGCCATCAGGCTTGAATTGCTCCCTCTTCGGCGGTGTGGTTTTTGCCATGGTTTCTGCGTTCCTTCGACGTTCGTCTTCTTAGAGTTCTTCTTGTGTCGTCTTCGCAATGCGCTTGACGATCGTCTTGTCACCAGACGTGGTGCGAACACGCGTTACACGCGTTGGCTTACCATTCTTGTCTACAAGCTGGACATTAGAGAAGTGTACGGGTGCTTCCATCTTCACAATGCCACCATTTGGATGCTTTGGTGATGGGCGAACTGCCTTTGAGCGCATGTTCACACCTTCAACAAGGACCTGCATTGTAGTTGGGTACACCATGAGCACACGGCCCTTAGCCCCTTTGTTATTTCCTGCGATCACGATCACCGTGTCGCCCTTTTTGATCTTTAGCTTCATCGTATACCTCAGAGCACCTCTGGTGCGAGAGAAATGATCTTCATGAACGAGCGATCACGAAGTTCACGAGCCACTGGCCCGAAGATGCGCGTCCCGCGAGGATCGTTGTTGTTGTTGATGACGACAGCGGCGTTTTCGTCGAATCGGATAAACGAGCCATCGCGGCGGCGAATTTCCTTCTTCGTACGAACGATCACAGCTTTCACCACTTCGCCTTTCTTCACAGCGCCGGCTGGCAAAGCAGCCTTCACCGAGCACACAACGATATCACCTACCGTTGCATAGCGCTTACCGTGTCCGCCTAGAACTCGAATGCACCTAAGCCTGCGTGCTCCGGAGTTATCAGCTACCACGAGATTTGATTCTTCTTGAATCATGTCCGTTCTCCCTTACTGCGCTCGTTCGATGATCGCCACCAAGGCCCAACGCTTGCGGGCACTCAGCGGACGGCTCTCGATGACCTTGACCACGTCGCCGATGTTGCACTCGTTGTTTTCGTCGTGCGCCATCACCTTCGTTGTCAGCTTGAAATACTTTTTATAGAGGGGATGGGCTACCTGGCGCTCTATGCTAACCACAATAGTCTTCTCCGCCTTGTTGCTAACCACCTTACCGGTACGCACTTTGCGACGCGATGCCGTGGTGTTCGTTGTTGTTTCGTCTGCCATGGTTACGATCCGATTCAGTTGGCGTTGCTGGTGCGCTCGTGAAGAAGTGTCTTCATCCGCGCGATGTCTTTGCGAAGCGTCTTGATGCTCGATGAGTCTTGAAGTTGACCCAGCGTGAGCTGGAAACGCAGACGCGTGACATTGTCTTCGCTCTCTTTAAGGAACCCTTGAAGCTCCTGTGTCGAAAGTGAACGGAGGTCTTCTGCTTTGCGTGATTTCATGATTTAACCCTCCAGGTCCACTCGTTGGACGAACTTGCACTTGATCGGGAGCTTATGGATGGCAAGACGCACTGCCTCTTGCGCACGCTCCTTCGTAACCCCGTCGATCTCGAAGAGGATACGACCTGGCTTCACGACGGCCACCCAGAACTCTGGGTTACCCTTACCGGAACCCATTCGGGTCTCTGCCGGCTTCTTCGTGACCGGCTTGTCCGGAAAGATCCGGATCCAAACCTTACCATCACGGCGGAGGTATCGATTGATAGCGATACGTGCCGATTCGATCTGACGGTTCGTGATCCACGCTGCTTCCAGCGCCTTGAGACCGTATGATCCGAACGCAACGGTTGATCCACGATATGCCTTGCCTCTACGGCGGCCTCGCTGTGTCTTCCGGTGCTTAACTCTTTTTGGGATGAGCATGTCGTTGCCTTACGCCTGACTTACTGTTCCTTGTTCTGTTGCTTGCCGATCACGTCGCCACGGCAGATCCATACCTTTACTCCGATCGAACCGTACACGGTCTCTGCACGCCCTTGTGCATAGTCTATGTCCGCACGCAACGTGTGCAACGGAACGCGACCTTCCTTGTACTGCTCCTTCCGCGTCATGTCTGCACCACCAAGGCGGCCCGAACACATAACACGAACTCCTTCTGCTCCAACTCGCATGGTGCTGCTAACGGCGTTCTTCATTGCACGACGGAACGAGATTCTACCCTCGAGCTGCGCTGCGATGTTGTCTGCCACCAGCTGTGCATCAAGCTCGGGGCGCTTGATCTCGCTGATAAGTATCTTTACTTCTTTCTTGGTGATCTTGCGAAGCTCTTCTTCGAGCTGTGCAATATCCTTTCCTGAGCGACCAATGATCACGCCTGGGCGCGATGTGTTGATCGTAACGCGAAGCTGCTTCGCCGTACGTTCAACGATGATCCGTGCTACACCGGCCTTCTTGAGACGGCTCTTGATGTAGTTGCGAACCATGAGGTCCTCTTGCAACTTTTCTGCGACGTTCTTTTCATCGAACCAGTTGGCTTCCCACTGGCGGATGATGCCTAGTCGCAGACCGATCGGATTTGTCTTCTGACCCACTTGATCTGACTCCGCTTACTGTTTCGTAGAAACGACGATGGTTAAATGATGCGAGCGCTTGCGAATACGATATGCACGACCCATAGGGGCTGGCGAGATCCGCTTGATCGTCGGTCCTGGATCGACGAAACACTCCTTCACAACGATGGACTCGGGGTCGATCCCCTGATCCTTCCGGGTGAGGTTGCTGATCGCAGACTTGAGCGTGAGCTCAGCCACTGAACCAGCTGCCTTGTCCGAGAATTGGAGGATGTTGAGTGCCTCCTGAGCCGACTTGCCACGAATGAGATCGATCACTAGACGCATCTTGCGAGGCGACGATCTATTGTAGCGTTTGATAGCGCGTGCTTCCATCGTTCGTCCTTACTTCTTGCCCGTTTTGAGATCTTTCCGGTTGCCTGAGTGCCCACGGTAGGTACGCGTTGGCGAAAACTCACCAAGCTTGTGCCCAACCATGTTCTCCGTCACGTATACCGGAATGAACTTGTTACCGTTGTGTACCGCGAGTGTGTGACCCACGAACTCCGGCGAAATCGTTGATGCACGCGACCAAGTCTTGATCACGGACTTCTTGCTCGAGTCATTCATTGCCGCTACCTTCTTGACCAGCTTGAAGCTGACGAACGGCTCTTTTTTTAGTGAACGAGGCATCTCTGACTACTCCGTGTTCCTTGGTTACGCGTTGCGCCGACGAATGATCATGTCATTCGAGGCATTCTTCTTCTTTCTTGTCTTGAGGCCCTTAGCGAGCTGACCCCATGGCGAGCGCATGTGCTTGCGACCACCACCCGACTTCGAACGTCCTTCACCACCACCGTTCGGGTGATCGATCGGATTCATAGCCATACCACGCGTCTGTGGACGAACGCCCAACCAACGCATACGACCGGCCTTGCCATAACTGATGTTCTCATGCGAACCGTTGCTCACTACACCGATCGTTGCCATACAAATAGCAGGGACCATACGAATCTCACCCGAAGGGAGCTTGATCTGAGCCTTACCGTTGTCTACGCCAACGAACTGCGCGGAAGTACCGGCCGAACGAACCATCTGACCGCCCTTACCAGGCTTCATTTCAATGTTGTGCACCACATATCCAACCGGGATCTTTGTGAACGGCAACGTATTGCCATCCTTCGGTTCTGCCTTCTCGCCACTCATGAGCTTCTGGCCAACCTTCACCTTGTCCGGTGCGATGATATAACGCTTCTCTCCGTCAGCATACTCGAGAAGTGCAATGCGGCATGTGCGATTCGGATCATATTCGATCGTCATCACTGTTGCTTCGATTCCGAACTTCTCACGCTTGAAATCGATGATACGATACATCCGCTTGTGTCCACCACCACGGTGACGTGATGTTACACGTCCGGTGTTGTTGCGGCCGCCAGACTTCTTGATCGGTTCAAGAAGACTTTTCTCCGGCTTGGATGTAGTGATCTCGTCGAACGTGCTGATGCTGTAGTAGCGCGTTCCCGGCGTGATCGGCTTGAGATTCCTGGTTGCCATGATTCGTGTTCTCCGCTTACTCCTCGTTGCCTTCGCCGGCAACGATGTCGATGGACTGACCTTCCTTGAGCGTCACATAGGCCTTCTTCTTCAGATTGGTACGACCGATCTGTGGACCACGGCGCGTCATACGGGTCTTTACTTTTCCCTTCGTGCGTACAGTGCGAATGCTCGTTGCTTCTACATCAAACATCTGCTTGATAGCTTGACGGATCTGAAGCTTGTTTGCATCCGGATCTACTTCGAAGACATATTGGCGCATGTGCCCAACCTTGGTTGCCTTCTCAGTAATGACCGGCTTTCGTAGTACCGTGATCATTATGCGTCTCCTTCGTTCACTTCGCCAAATGAATTGGCGAGCGTTTCGATAGCGCTCTTGAAGATCACAAGCTTTCCATGACTCAGCACATCATATGCAGAGATCTTGTCAGCCGGGAACGTTGTTACTCCTGCGATGTTACGCGCAGACTTCACAAACGTCTCGTTAGACTTTGGCAGAAGCAACAGCACCTTTGAACCATCTACCTTGATGGCCTTCAACATCGATGCTACCTCACGCGTTTTTGGCGCGCTTACAGTGAAGTCTTCCAACACTACAAGATTGTTCTCGCGTGCTCGAAGGGTGAGAGCAGACTTGCGAGCAAGCCTCTTCACCTTCACCGATAGTTCGATGTGATAAAGGTGTGGGAACGGTCCGTGAATCTTACCACCACCCGGGTTAAGGGGCGAGCGGCTCGTGCCACGACGTGCACCACCAGTGCCTTTTTGCTTGAACGGCTTTTTGCCGCCACCAGACACCTCAGCGCGCGTCTTCACTTTGTGCGTGCCCTGACGACGATGCGCCAAGTATGCCCGTACAGCCTGATACATCGCTTGCTCGCTGGGCTCGATACCAAAGACCGATGCCGGCAGCTCGATAGAGCCCGCTTTTGCACCGTCCTTTGTGAGTACATCCACAGTCATGGCAGTCTTCTTCTTAGAGCTTTACAATTTCAACTACTGAATTCATTGCACCCGGGATACTCCCCTTCACAAGAAGGAGATTCTGCTCGGGCATCACACGGAGTACCGTGAGATTGCGAATGGTGATACGTGTACCACCCATTCGGCCGGCCATACGCATGCCTTTGAAAACACGCGATGGATAGGAAGATGAACCGATCGAACCCGGGGCACGAGGTCTGTCAGACTGACCGTGGGTTGCCATACCTACACCACCGAAGTGGTGACGGCGAACAACACCCTGGAAGCCCTTACCCTTACTCGTTGCCGACACCTTCACCTTGTCGCCAGTTGTGAAAGCTTCCACCGTAATGATGTCACCATTTTTGACCTTGGCAACAAGCTGGCGGAACTCTTTCAAGTGACGCGTCGGTTCGACGTCGTTCTTAGCGAAGTGTCCTGCCCGAGGGCGATTCACCTTGCGTTCGGCGATCGACTCATAGCCGATCTGGACGGCATCATAGCCATCGTTATCTTTTGTTTTTACTTGGACTACTGGGCATGGTCCGGCTTCGATAACAGTACACGGCACAAAATTGCCATCATCTGTAAAGATGCTCGTCATTCCCAGCTTGCGTCCGAGGATTGCGCTCATTTGTCCTCTTACTCCTAGACTTTCACTTCGACATCAACACCCGCCGGGAGCTCCAGGCGCATGAGCGCATCGATTGTCTTCTGCGTGCTGCTGAAGATGTCGATGACGCGCTTGTGCACACGAGCCTCAAATTGCTCACGTGACTTCTTGTCCACGTGCGGAGACCGCAGCACTGTATAGACCGTACGTTCCGTTGGTAGCGGGATCGGTCCCGATACCACGGCGCCTGTCTGCTTCACTGTGCGGACGATGCGCTCTGCCGAACGATCAATGAGGTTGTGATCGTAAGACCGTAGCTTGATGCGAATGCGTTGCGTTGCCACTCGTTAGTTCTCCTGGTTGGAGGTTCTGTCGGAGACGAAACGAGGGAGGCGTATACCTCCCTCATTCGACTCGAAAACCGTTTTCTTATTCGATGATCGCTGTTACAACACCAGCACCAACTGTACGACCACCTTCGCGAATAGCGAAGCGAAGTCCTTCTTCCATGGCCACCGGTGTAATGAGTACCACTTCGAGATTGTCAACGTTGTCGCCTGGCATGATCATTTCCACGCCGGCCGGCAAGTTGAGGATACCTGTCACGTCTGTTGTACGGAAGTAGAACTGAGGACGGTAGTTCGTGAAGAATGGCGTGTGACGGCCACCTTCATCTTTGTTCAATACGTACGCTTGAGCCTTGAACTTGTGGTGCGGTGTGATCGATCCCGGCTTGGCAATAACCATACCGCGCTCAATCTCTTCCTTGTCCACGCCGCGAAGAAGAAGACCTACGTTGTCTCCAGCGCGACCTTCGTCAAGAAGCTTGCGGAACATTTCAATACCCGTTACGATTGTCTTCTTTTGAAGACCGAATCCAACGATCTCAACTTCTTCGTTGACCTTTACAATGCCACGCTCAATACGACCCGTTCCTACTGTGCCACGACCAGTGATCGAGAACACGTCTTCAACAGGCATAAGGAATGGCTTATCTACGTCACGAATTGGTGTTGGGATGTATGAATCCACTGCTGCCATGAGCTCAAAGATGCATGCCATGTCTGGACTTGTTGCATCAGCACCACCAGATGCTGCGTCAAGTGCCTTGAGCGCAGAACCCTTGATGATCGGAATGTCATCGCCAGGGAATTCGTACTTGCTAAGAAGTTCGCGGATCTCCATCTCAACGAGCTCTACAAGATCCGGATCTGCAATGTCTACCTTGTTCATGAACACAACGATACGAGGCACACCAACCTGACGGGCAAGCAGAATGTGCTCGCGCGTTTGTGGCATCGGGCCGTCTGTAGCTGCTACCACGAGAATAGCGCCGTCCATCTGGGCAGCTCCCGTGATCATGTTCTTTACATAGTCAGCGTGACCAGGGCAGTCTACGTGTGCGTAGTGACGGTTCTCCGTCTCATACTCAACGTGCGCCGTTGCGATCGTGATCCCGCGTGCCTTTTCTTCCGGAGCGTTGTCGATCGAATCGAACGAACGCTTCTGTGAAAGACCCTTGGCGGCCAAACACATTGTGATGGCTGCTGTAAGCGTTGTCTTACCATGGTCAACGTGACCAATCGTTCCAACGTTTACGTGCGGTTTGTTCCGCTCAAATTTCTCTTTTGCCATTTTGCCTACTCCTCAGATTGCTTCGGGATGAGGGTTTACAATGATGTTGTTTTGCTTTTCTGCTCTATCACTATGCAGTGTTTCGACCGTCTCGGGATAGAAAACAAAGGTACGAAACCTTTTTGGAATAAACGCAATAAAGCGCCCTCCCGGCACCAAACTTTTTTGTTTGGCGGGCGCGCTGCAGCCGCTATCGCACGTCAGCTCTGTTTTATGAGCGACGTTGAGCCTGCTCGTAACCATGGAAATGCATGGTATACGAACCTCTGCCCTGCGTAAGCGATCGCAACTGTGTTACGTAGCCGAATAATTGAGACAGCGGCACCAAAGCCGTCACAACTTGTAGAATGTCGCGCTGGGAAATCCCTTGCACCATTCCACTACGCGAACTGAGATCAGCAATGACCTCACCCACGTAATCCTCGGGCGTAACGACCTCGACGTGGAAGACTGGCTCCATAATGACGGGATTCGCCATTCTGCAAGCATCCTTCGCAGCGATCGAGGAGGCGACGGCATATGCCGTCTCCGTTGCGTCTTCTTCATTGTATGCCGTATCCACAAGGACGGCCATGATGTCAATCATGGGGTATCCCGAGATCGGTCCGACCTTGAGGGCTTCTAAAGCCCCCTTCTCTGCACTCTTGACGTACGTCTCTGGAAGTGCCCCCGGTGCAAGTTCACTATGGAACTCGAGGCCTTTTCCTGGGTCGTTCGGTCGTAATTCAATGGTTGCCTGACCAAATTGATTCTTCCCTGCATTACTGCGGACGAACTTGCCCTCCGCTCTTGCAACACTGGTAATGGTCTCTCGGTAGGCCACCTGCGGTTTCCCCACTTTTACGGGGACGTTGAATTCTCTCTTTAACCGGTCTACAAGGATCTCCAAATGGAGCTCACCTACGCCGGAAATAATGATCTGTCCAGACTCTGCATCTGTATGAAATCGAAACGTCGGATCTTCTTCAGAGAGCCGATGTAAGGATTCCGTCAGTTTATCCTGATCCGCCAGAGTCCTCGCCTCAACCGATTGGTTGATTACGGGATCTGAGAAACTGATGCTTTCAAGGAGTAAGGGGCGTTTCTGATCACACAGTGTATCACCCGTTCGCGTAAATCTCATCGAAGGAATGGCAACAATGTCTCCGGCATATGCCGCTTCGAGTTCTTCACGTTTGTTTGCGCTCATGCGCATAATCTTGCCGGCTCGTTCCTTTTTGTCGTTCGTCACATTGTACAACTGCTCGCCCGCTTTAATGCTTCCGGAATAGATCCGGATAAACGTTAACCGCCCAACAAATGGATCGGTGATGATCTTAAATGCGAGTGCAGAAAACGATTCATCATCTTCAGGCTTCCTCAGCTCCTCAACGTCGTGGTCGGCAATACTATAACCGTGCGCATACCCAACATCTGTTGGCGATGGAAGGTAGGCAATAACACCATCAAGCAACTGCTGAACACCTTTGTTCTTGAAAGAACTTCCACAGAACACCGGAGTGACCTTATTGTGCAAGGTTGCCTTACGTAGTCCTGCCCGAAGCTCTTCCGCAGTAATCTCTCCGCCGCTGAGGTATCGCTCAAGCAACACATCATCATGTTCAGCAACAGCCTCAACCAATGTCTGCCGTACTGCCTCAACTTCTGCCGTCATCTCTTCAGGTATCGGAGCGATTTCGAACTTCTCTCCACGCTCGCGATCAAAAACGATTGCTACACGGTCGATCAGATCAATGACACCTGCAAAGGTATCCTCGGCTCCAAGTGGTAACTGCACAGCAACCGGATTAGCTCCTAGTCGCTCACGCATCATACCGAGGACACGAGTGAAGTTGGCTCCAACTCTGTCCATCTTATTCACAAAGGCGATTCGAGGCACATGGTACTGATCGGCCTGATGCCATACAGTCTCCGATTGTGGCTCTACGCCCGCCACAGCACAGAAGAGAGCGATCGCGCCATCCAAAACACGCAGCGATCGTTGAACTTCGGCCGTGAAGTCAACATGACCCGGAGTGTCGATGATGTTGATCATATGGTCGTGCCACGTACACGTGACTGCGGCCGATGTGATCGTGATCCCTCGCTCCTTCTCCTGCTCCATATAGTCTGTGAACGCCGTGCCTTCGTGCACTTCGCCCATCCTATGGAGCACTCCTGTGTAATACAGGATCCGTTCCGTTGTCGTGGTCTTCCCAGCATCAATGTGTGCCATGATGCCGATGTTACGCACGAGGTCTATAGCCACGGAACGCGTCATGTCGTCAAATTCTCACGAAAATTCAGTGTTTCAAGGAACGGTGCCCGCCCCTTACCAACGGAAGTGGGCGAATGCTCGGTTGGCGTCTGCCATACGGTGCATTTCATCGCGACGCTTGATAGCGCCACCTTCGCCATTGGCAGCAGCCAACAGCTCGCTCGCAAGCTTCGCAGCCATTGAACGGTCTCTACGATCCGAAGCGAACTTCTTCAGCCAACGAATGGCCAAAGCAGCCCTACGCTCTTCGCGCACTTCCATCGGTACTTGATACGTAGCACCACCAACGCGGCGCGGACGGATCTCGATGGCTGGCGAAGCGTTCTGGATGGCCTTGCGGAAAACTTCAAGCGGGTCTTGCTCGGTCTTCTTCGCTACGATATCCATTGCCTCATACACGATCTTCCGGGCAGCATTCTTCTTGCCCTGGATCATGATGTTGTTGACGAACTTAGCGACCATCACGTCGTTGAAACGTGGGTCTACTGCAGTGCGACGCTTTTCTGAACGTTTTTTACGCATGGGTTCTCCTTACTTCTTTCCTGCAGGTGCTGCACCTGGCTTTGGCCTCTTGGCTCCATACTTCGAACGAGATTGCTTACGATTGGCTACTCCCTGCGTGTCAGCAGAGCCGCGCACGATATGGTACCGCACACCCGGAAGGTCCTTGATACGACCACCACGGATGAGCACGATCGAGTGCTCCTGAAGGTTGTGACCTTCACCCGGGATATATGCCGTTACTTCTAATCCGTTCGATAGGCGCACACGGGCAACCTTGCGAAGAGCGGAGTTCGGCTTCTTTGGCGTTGTGGTGTATACACGCGTGCACACGCCACGCTTCTGCGGGCATGATTGAAGAGCCGGGGACTTGCTCTTCACGGTTACAACTGGGCGTCCTTTACGGACAAGTTGGCTGATCGTAGGCATTTCGTTCTGCCGTTTTGTGAGAATCGTGTCTAGACAGGTACGGGCGCATCGGGGAACCCTTTGCGCCAGTAGAGCCTGCAAAAGTAGGTGGTAATCCTGTGAAAACCAAATGAGCGTAGCCCGATTGTCAATGAAGGACAAGGAAGGGGGCTGATTCTACTGAACCGTCCTGCAAATAGACCATAAGCTGGTATACGCCATTTGAAAGGGACTGAACATTGATCTCTGCGCGCGGTTGGCCTGCTAGATCTGACCGGAGCCACAACGCGCCAGATATAGTACGGACTTCGACTCGCTCGATGGCACATTCCTCGCTGGCTCTTATCAGTAGTTGATCGTCTGCGGGCACCGGATAGGCCACAATCCTATGCATTGCCGTGGGGTCCTCAACCGACGTAGGCGCTTCTACAACGGCTCGCAACACCATTCGCTTGGTAAAGGCGAACTCCCCGTCGGTACTCTCCCATCGCACTCGCATGGCAGTGACGTATTTGCCCTTCTCGCTGCTGCGCAGCCGAGCTCGAACGCGTAATGATTGATACGCGTCAAGCGTAACGGGCAACGAAGGTGTCGTTTCGACGATCTCAAATGGGGCTTCGACATCGTCAATAGACCTCACGATAAGGGGCGTCTCATAGATGTGATGGAACTCAAGGACAGTGTCCCGGGTAGCCCCCTGCAGACTTGCAAGACTGACGACGAATGGATCGGCCCACGTTCCACCTACGCCGAGAATGGGGATTGTTGTAGTTCGGCCACCTCTTCTCACCACAATCTGTGCACCGTGGAAACCATTTTCGCCGGGTAGGTAGTGAAGAGTAAGCGGGAGCGTTTCGCCCGAACGAAGGATGAACGGGAAGGATGGAGTGCTCTCCAGGTACATGTAGAAACTGTAATCGCCGGTGATGTACATGGTATCGATGGTCATGTCTACGAAACCGACGTTAGCAAGTGCATGATAGAGTGGATACTCCAAACCGGTACCGAGTTCGATGTTCCCCAAGAAGACCGGATCTATCACCGAAAGTCCATTGTCCGGCTCTGCGTACGCTCCCGCCGCGATGAGATTAATGCTCGGATCGAAGTCAGAGTCGGTAAACACCTTCACAGATGCCCACGCCGGCAGGACGTCTTGAGGTCGGACCCGGACTCCTATGTTGATCGATTCGCCAGGACGTAGGGTGACGGAATTCCGTGGGGACGTGACTGTGAACTGTTGCTGTCCGCCGAGGATCTTTACTTCGAAGATCTGCACAGGCCGATCGCTTTCGTTGGTAAAGGCGCGCTCAATGAGCGTGTCTCGCGTTTGACCAACACGCACAGCTCCAAGGTCAACGTATGGCAGTTGGGCAATGAGTATCCCAGCCTGGTTGTTGACCTGTTTGGGGTCGGGAGGCAAGGAAAAGGCTTGTACAAGGGCAAGCAGGAAGCCGAGGAGAATGAGGAAGAGTCGCATTGTTGATCCATGAACATGAGTTTTGTAATGAGGTACATGCATTGACGCAACGATGTTCGGTCTGTTAAGACCATTTTTGCAGCATTCTCCTACGTCGAAACAAGCCCCCTCCCTGACCATGCCAAAACGCGGATCGGATGCACTTTACAAACTGATCACGTCCCTCGACCGAAATGAAAAGGGCTACGTGAAGCGCTACTGCTCTCGCCATATGATCGGCGAAGAGATCGAATACCTGCGTCTTTTTGACGCTCTTGAGTCTATGGATCACTACAGCGATGACGTGCTCAAGGAGAAGCTCGCTGGCACTGACATCCTTCGACGGCTCTCTGCAGTAAAGAACCACCTCTATCAGCAAATTCTTGAGGCAATGCGCGCGTATCATGCATCAAAGTCCACCGAGCGCGAGATCATGGAACTCTTTCTCGACGCAGATTTTCTGTGGGAAAAAGCGCTCTACGATCAGGCAATGAAACGCATTGCAAAGGCAAAAGAACTAGCCCGTTCTCATGATGAGTACACGTTTTGGCTTAAGGCGATCTCGTGGGAGAAAAACTATCGCGGCATTGTGATGCAACGTCCGGATGGCTCTGCCACACAGGACACTCTGAGCGATGAACAAACACATGTTCTGTCCTTGGCTCGCAACACCGTGGACTATGAGGAACTGGGGAATCTTCTCCAATTCAACCTGATCCGCAGATCGGCCGGAGATCATTCAGGTGATGAATGGCTTCGCAGTCTTCCGCAGCACCGCTTACTACAAAGCCCTTCCACGGCAATCGCTCGCCCGGCGCAATTCAACTATCACCTCATCTTGTCCAACTGGTATGGATTTGCAGGAGGCGATCCTCAACGTTCGTTCGAGCATGCTCAGCACCTCCTGGAGCTAGTAGATCGAGACACGGAACTATCTCGCGCTCGCCCGGACCTGGAGCTTGGCGTACTGCATACCTTTATGCAACGCGCTATCGATGCCGGACGGATCGATCAGTACCTTCTGCACGCAGACAGACTATGGGATCCGGAAGGGGGCAAACCCACACGTAACATCGATGTAAAGCGCTTCTATCGCGCCATGACAACGGAGTTGGGATTTGCTGTGGTGACCGGAGATACAACGCGCGTGATGGAGAAACTGTCCTACCTCAAAGAGCGTTTCAAAGCGCTCTTCGATCAAATTCCGGATCAGTCGCGCATCTCCGCGTCGTTCTTAGCAGCTCGCATCTGCGTTGACGGTGGCCAGCTACGAGAAGCCGGCGTATGGTTGCGCCACGTGTTCTCTGAAGATGATGCAGTTCGCACGGATCTCCACATTGCTGCACGCCTCCTTCAGTTACGCATGGCTGCCGATGATGGGGATAGTGATGCCATCCGTTCTACGGTTCGTTCACTTACTAGACTTGCATCTAAACGAACAATGCGCAGTGCTCGGCTTGATGCAACGTTGAGCTATTTCCGCAGACTGGCTGATGCTCGGCTTCCACGCGAACGCACCAAGCTTCGCGAAGAACTCATCGCGAAGCTTGGTGCTCATATCGCTCCTTCGCCATTCGATGCCGTACGATCTGCCGGGATTGAAGCCTGGCTTGGAGCGGCATCGCCAACAAAGGCTACAGCTGTTGAATCATCATTGAACTACTAACGCGTCTCAGCGCTTTACAACCGGTACTGCCACGCTCTTCATCGGTGCCTTCACTACCAAGACGTATGCACCGGAAGGCACCGTACTCAGGTCGAGAACACTATCGAGACCATTGCCGGAGACGGGCACCATGCTTGTGAAGACAGAAGCCCCTTGCATATCAACGAGTTCTACAGTGGCGTCGGTAGTAATCAGGGCGTTTTGCACGCGGACCTGATCACCAGCCGGCTGCGGAGAGACAAGCATCGACCTGAGGGTCGGATCTTCTTCAACGTCAGACGTTTGGTCGGTAACGTTCATAACAACAACGTAACGTTGAGTCCATCCAGATTGTTCGCCCCCAAATCCCCAGTTCGCAAACAGTGGAGTAACGGCAATTCCCTCGATGAGCGGAGTTGCACGGACGCGAGCAATCACGGGTTCGTTGGGTTCTCCCTCAACACTCTCAATAGAGAATGGGGCTATTGCAGGGTCCATCACAACAACATCAAAGATGTTACCCCAATCACTATCATCGAAGGCAACGGGCTGCGTTGTGGAGGTGTTCACTCGTACGTTTCCGAAATTCACGATATCGTTGAACCCTTCCGTGCGACTGCGTGCAACAACGGGAATACGGATCTGCGTATCAGCAACGGACACTACAACGTCGAATCGATAAAGTCCTCGTGCCGCAGGTTCAAACAACACGTCGAATAAGAACGTGCCCCCTGGCTCGATCGTAAACGGAAGCTCAAGATTTTCAGCGGCGAATGCATGGACGTCGCCGTCTGCAAATGACACTTCGCTAATGGTCACCGCTTCTGAACCATCATTGCGGATGAGCTCTCCGAGGTTGATCGTTTGACCGAAGGGGCTGTTCACCTCACCAAGGTCAACAAAGGGTTGCAACACCTTGAGTTTTGAGTTCGCGTTGGCTACCATCATACTCCCGCTCAGGTGAACCGCGTAATCTTCTCCATTATCGAATTTGATGTACAACACAGCCCAGTGCTTACCAACACCCTGAGGGATGAATCGCAGATTCATGTTCAACGAAGACTGCGGTCCAATCTCAACTTCATCGTAGTTGTCGAGCAGGAAGAACTCGCTCTTTTCATCTGCAAGCATGACCTCCTTGATACGACGAGCATTTGAAGACCTGTTAAGCAGGATCTCCATCACCGTTGTGTCCTTTGCAGCGTTGAGCACAACATTGCCAAACTCCACGTGTTTCACGGCTTGCTGGATGCTTGATGGAGATCGTTGAATGTCATACCAACGCACCCAAGCCCTACCGCTATCACCCACGATGATGGCGCGATCTGTGGCTGCTGCCATACGGCCAAGACCTTTATATCCGTCTGCGATATCGGTAATACTCCAATTCACTCCTGCATCCTTGCTTCGGAATTGCGACAGGACAAGCGACATCTCATCGCCCAACATTTGATAGCGATAGCCTGTTGCGATAACGTTTCCGTCGGAGAGACCGATCAGACTCGACAGCATGGCCAGTTCTTCATGCGTCTCCTTTGTCCAATCGTCACCGGCATTTGTGGAACGATAGATCGCACCTTGGTTCATCTCCGTGATCCCGCCGGCTACAAGGTCCCCATTCACAAGACCAATGGTTGTAAAGGCAATGTTGGGTACACTTAGAGTGCCACTCCAATTCCGACCACCATTGGTGCTTCGGAACACGATTCCCTGGCCAACGGATCCTTGTGCAGGACGCGATCCGACCACAAAGCCGAGTCCATTGGAATAGAACCCTACTGCATGTGGTGAGAATGATTCCGATGGGATCGTTACTCGTGTGAAGGTAGCGCCCGTGTCCGTTGAGTAGGCTATCACTGGAAGTCCATCAGCATCCTTGCCAACAACCACAACGTCCGTTTCGTTTACAAAGGCAACATCCGAGAGCTCCCACGCTGTGTCTGCGATAAACACCTCTGCCGTGGCTCCGTCCAAGATCCGCACGATGCGACCTTCAGTACCAACGGCGATCATCTCACCATTTGGTATCACCGCAACAGCGTTCATGTTCACGTTTGTGATAGACGGGGCCGCTGGGACCTCTATGGGGCTCCATGTGCGCCCACCATTGGTTGTTTGCAAGAGTGTGGCTGTGTCTCCAACAGCATATCCAACAAGGTTATTCTGCATTCCAACGTCGCGCAGTGAGTATGGCGTTGGCGTTTGCGTAGAGTACCACTCTTCCCCTGCATGCACCACGGCGATACAGAGGAGTTGAAGGGCAATAAAGGTCAACAAGGTTTTCATGAGAGATCCGGTAGATAGGTTGATAGAAGTACCCCATCAACGTATCTGCAGAGCTTCTGTTCGTACCAAATTCCGCGTATTCTCCGATGTCAAACACCGCAGTAAGGGGCTCCCCGGAATAGAAAAAGCCTCTGTGCCGTAGGCACAGAGGCTTTTGATGGTGTTTGACGTTGCTTTATTTGCCTTCGGCGCGCTTCTTTTGATGTTCCTTGATCATTTCCTCTTGGATGTTGCGAGGTACCGGTTGGTACTTCTTGAACTCCATCGAAAATTCGCCCTTGCCCTGTGTGGCAGAGCGGAGATCAGTGGAGTAACCGAACATCTCGGAGAGAGGAACTTCGCACTCAACCGTTACGTATCCGGCATCAGAATCAGTACCCATGATAACGCCACGGCGTTGATTGAGTTGACCGATCACCGACCCTTGGAATTCATCAGGAACCGAAACCTCAAGCTTCATGATCGGCTCAAGAATTGTTGGCTTCGCTGCTGAATACGCTTCGCGGAACGCCATGATAGCAGCCGTCTTAAAGGCCATTTCAGAGGAGTCAACCGCATGGCTTGCGCCGTCGTTGATCGTTACACGAACCCGAACAACAGGCTGGCCGATGAGTGATCCCTCAAGGATAGACTCCTTGAATCCCTTATCACAGGCAGGGATGTACTCACGTGGGATCACGCCGCCAACGATGTCATCAACAAACTCGTAATTCTCAACGGCATCAGCCGGCAACGGCTCGATGAATCCACCTACGCGCGCAAACTGACCAGAGCCACCCGTTTGCTTCTTGTGGGTGTAGTTGAATTCGGCTTGCTGAGTAAGCGTTTCGCGGAACGCAACCTTTGGACGTCCAACAGTTACTTCTGTGCTGTATTCGCGCTTGATCCGTTCAATGTAAATCTCAAGGTGGAGTTCACCCATACCCTTGATAATTGTCTCACCGGATTCTTCATCACGCATCACACGGAAGGTTGGGTCTTCTTTTGTGAAGCGGTTGAGAGCCTTTGAGAAATTCACCAAGCCCGCCTTGTCCTTCGGGGCAACAGCAAGTTCGATAACCGGGTCCGGAACGAACATCGACGTCATCGTATAACGAACGTTACCGTCTGTGAACGTGTCACCCGATGCACAGTCAACACCAAACATGGCTACGATATCGCCGGCCGATGCTTGATCGATCTCATTCATGTCATCAGAGTGCATACGAACGAGACGCGGAACCTTCACCTTTTTGCCATTGGCAATGTTGATGATGGAGTCGCCCTTCTTGATCGTGCCTTGATAGATGCGCATGTAGGTGAGCTGACCATAACGGCCATCTTCAAGCTTGAATGCCAGCATCACGAGATCTTTATTCGGATTCGTTTCCAGCGTTACGCGAGCTTCGTTGTTGTCTTGGTCAAGTGCTTCGTTCTTCACATCTGCGGGTGCAGGAAGAAGCGCAGTTACACCATCAAGAAGAGTTTGAACACCCTTGTTCTTGTAGGCCGAGCCACAGAACACAGGCGTCATCTTCATTGAAAGCGTGCCCTTACGAACCGCCTCAGTGAGCTCTGCCGGAGTTGGCTGCTCATCAAGAAGGAACTTCTCCATTAGTGCATCATCGAAATCAGCTGCAACTTCAATAAGACGGTGACGAAGTTCCTTCGCCTTGTCCATGAGGTTTGCAGGAATCTCTTCCTTGCGGATGTTAGATCCACCTTCTCCGTCGAAATACACAGCTTTCATGTCGATGATGTCAATCACACCTTCGAGCTTGTCTTCGAGACCGATAGGATAGGTAACGAATGCAGGGTTGTGTGCAAGCTTTTCACGAAGTTGGTCCGCTACACGATCAGGGTTTGCACCAGAGCGGTCGCACTTATTGATAAAGGCCAGACGCGGAACATTGTAACGACGCATCTGACGGTCCACGGTAATGGACTGCGATTGAACACCAGCCACCGAGCACAACACAAGAACAGCACCGTCAAGAACGCGAAGGGCGCGTTCCACTTCTACAGTGAAGTCAACGTGGCCTGGAGTATCGATGAGGTTGATGTCAAAGTCTCCCCACGTACAGTACGTGGCGGCCGACTGGATCGTGATGCCTTTTTCGCGCTCAAGGTCCATTGAGTCCATCTTTGCGCCTACGCCGTCCTTACCGCGCACCTCATGGATTGCATGGATCTTACCCGTGTAATACAGGATGCGCTCGGACAGCGTCGTTTTACCGGAGTCGATGTGGGCACTGATCCCAATATTCCGGATTTTCGACAGATCTGCCATAGCAGGTCACCTAAGAAAGTTTGAGAGAATAGCCAAAGACCACAAAGATAGGGGAATTAGTCGAGACACGGCAAATGAATAGGTGCGTAGAATTAGGGCATATTTGTCGCACTACCTTGGAGGGTGTTCGATATGGGTATCTCCCGACTTATCCTTTTCGTGCTTTTTGTTGCAATAGCCATCCCGCCGGCATTAGCAGAAGACTATGTGTTCTGCTTCCCACCGAATTTCCGAGCCAATCAGCGGAGCACATCCGATCTGCGTCGTGTTACGCCGGCAGAAGTGCAGCACACAGTCCATTTGGGCTCTTCCGTGGCAAACACAGTACATGTGCGCATTCCGTCAGTAGGCTTCGACACATCGCTAACGCTGCAGGCTGGCGTAGCCGCTGTACTTCAACTTCCCGGCGAGGCGATTGTTGCTGAACAGGGCTCATCGAAACACGCAATCTTTGTTACAACCCAATCACCGGTTGCGATCACAGCTCTTTCTTCTCGTTTCCAGTCCACAGAAGCCTTTAGCGTGCATTCTACGGGACAGCTCGGTACATCGTACGTTGTTGCAAGCTTTACGAAGCTCGCAGCTGATCTCACTGGTCTCTTCTCCATCATTGGGACAACAGATGGCACCCAGCTGCGCATCACTGGTCCGGCACAGAGCCGCGCATTTGATTCGTCTCTCGCAGCAGGCTTCATGATATCACTTGGCAAGGGCGAGGTTTGGACCTATCGAGCCCCTTTCACAACGGATTCGAACTGTGATCCAACGGGCACGATTATCAACGCCACGGCTCCGGTGGCTGTAATCACGGGTCACAACTGCGCCTATGTCCCGGAAAAAACGGAGGCATGCAATCCGCTGTACGAACAACTCCGCCCCATCCCCTCCCTTGGCGCAAGTGTGTTTGTTCCTCCGCTCGAAGGCAGATCATTCTCCATCGTACGAGTTATCGCTGCATCGGAGGGGGCTAATCTTACCGTAAATGGTGAGACAGGCGAGAAGCTTGCGAGTCAACTGTTTGTAGACCTCGATCGGAAACTCGAGCCGGTTTGGATCGAAGCCAATCAGGCGATGCAAGTGATGTTGCTTTCACCAGGCTTTAACAATGGCGATAGTGTAGGCGACCCGTGCATGATCGCTGTTCCATCTGTTTCGGACTACGCTAGAGTGCAGGTTGTTATGGCCATAACTGATGCCGAGTGGAACAACTATCTCACAGTGATCCTACCACCCGGCCATAGCGACGATGTAGTGATCGACGGTACGCTCCTTGCTGATTCGTCTGTGCGGAAGCATAGCAGCAGCGAGTTTCGTTGGGCATCGGTCATGGTCACGCCGGGCATGCATACTATCAGCTCAGATGAACCAGTTGGCGTGTTTGTGCACGGGTTCGGTTATTCAAGCAACGCATTCGACGCCTATGGTGTAGGCGGGAGTACTGTGCTAAAGCGGTAGTTGTCAGGACCTGTTCTATCGAGAACGAATTGACAACCGCCTCTTAACCGAAAGAGACGCCATTGTAATAAACGCACCGGATACAGCACACAACATATCTCGATATCCGTCCCAGATATCACCCTGGAGCCCTACAAATGGATCATAGTCTTCAGGGGACATGGTCCATGCCGTTGCAGCCTCGATGAGCTCGTAGGCCGCACTGTAGGAGAGTATGAAGTCCACCGGGAGTATGATCAGCCACTTCCCTTGAAGATGCGAATAGCGTCTCAACACTTCATGCAATGGATACACCAACAATAGTCCGAAGAGAAAGTGTACTAGTCGATCGTAGACGTTGGGTCGGGCAAAACCAAGCACCTCCGACATCCACGCACCAAGCGGAACACTTGAATAGCTCATGTTTGCGCCCACTGCATGGAAACACATAAAGATTGCAATGAGCAGATACGAGAGATCTGATACCGGATAGCGCCGATAGGTGGCGACAAGTCCGCCCACAAAAACAAAGACCATGATGTTATCCAACCACCATTGGGGTCTCCAGGCAGGGTCTATGGCGAACCAGATCCAGACTAAGGCGTAGACAGATGTCACTATGGCCAAGAATGGGTTCTTTGCTATTGCATGAAGTGTTGGGGACGTAGCGGTGGTCATGACAACTCTGTGTTTATGACGTTGATCGGCAAAGATAGCGTCATACTGATTCGATAGTATCCCAATTGTTAATGAACCTATGTTCCTTAGTTCAATTACGACATTGCACAGTGCCCTCAATCGCGTCTACCTTTGCTTGATGACAACACGCCAATGGCTTACGTTCGCCCTGTGTTGGTGCGCCGGACTAGCCTCCGGCTCCATCGCCACTCTGGTTCCTACCTTTCTCCCGTCTATCACTGCAACCTTGGCGCCAACAGCACCATTGGAGGAGACTGCGCAGATAGGAGCATTCCTGCAATCCGTCTTTCTTGTTGGTTGGGTTACGGGAGGTGTTGTCCTTGGACTGTTTGCGGACCTCCGCGGAAGGCTCCCCGTTCTTGCAATAGCATTAAGTATCGCAGTTCTGGGCGCTGCTTCATTGCCACTAGCCCCCTCTCCAGCATTTGCCTACATCGTTCGGTTCATTACCGGGATCGGTGTCGGATCTACGATGGTGATATCAACAACACTTGGAGCAGAAGTACTATCGCACGGGCGTCGTCCGGTTTTCATGGGGCTCCTTGCTAACTCCTACGCCTTTGGCATCGTCTTTCTTGGCGGGTTACAGTCCACCGATATGTTATGGAGTGATGCATCATTCGTTATGCTCTTTTTTGCATTACTCGTCCCTGCCGTTGGGTCACTATCTACAAAGCCGGTGGCGACCACGATGCACCACGAATCGGAGCCCACAGAAAGGCTTGCAAGTGCGCTCCGTCAATCACGTCGGGACCTCATCATCGGTTCGCTGTTGTTTGGCTGCATGCTCATCACTCTCTGGGCATCCTTTTCATGGCTGCCTACGTGGGCAACAGCACTCTTCCCGGGCAATGATTCAGGAGCTGGTTTGCGTGGCTCCATCATGGTATCACTGGGCATTGGTGGCATCGTTGGTAGCATCTTTTCCGGTGTGATCGCACGTCGCATCGGCCGCGTCAAGACGGTTGTTGTGTGTTATTCGGGTGCACTCATTGGCTGCCTCGCACTATACACCTCTGCACCATCAACGCCAGGCACGATGATGTTTCTCGTATCGGCTCTGGCTGTATTCTTTGGCATGTGTCAGGGTATGATGGCATTCTACATCCCTGAGCTCTTCCCACCGCGTATACGAGCAACGAGTGTGGGAGTCTGCTTCAACGCCGGCAGACTCATCACAGCCGGCGCCGTGTTGAACGTGGGTTTTCTTGCCGTTGCACTTGGCGGTTATCAAGAAGCACTGCTTGTTTTTACAGCGCCCCTTGCCATTGGACTTACCATCACGTGGTTTGCGCGCGAACCACACCCTGCACTTCAATCACCAACGATCTAACTCATCATGGCCTTTGTTCCTGTTGACGCGTCTATACCCGGAATCCGCAGTCTCTTTGAGTTCCGTCCGGAAACCGGTGCTCCATTGCGCAGACTTGCACACGCACTGCTACATGGGGAAAGCCCCCTCACAAAGGGCGAACGTGAGCTGATAGCGGCCTTCATTTCTCATGGCAATCAGTGCACATTCTGCACGATGTCTCACGCCGCAGCGGCTAGGCATCACTATGGCTCGGAGGCCGACGTGGTTGACGCCGTTGTCTATCGTGGTGATCATTCCGTTGTTAGCCCAAAGCTGCAGGCATTGCTCGTCATTGCCGAAAAGGTTCGCAGGGGTGGTCGTATCGTCACCGATGAAGACGTTGCAGCTGCCCGCGCAGAAGGTGCCGTTGATAGAGATATCCATGATGCTGTCCTGATCTCTGCGGCCTTCTGCATGTTCAATCGTTACGTAGATGGGTTGCAAGCGCTTACACCTCGCGATCCTGCCGCCTACATCGAAATGGGCAAGCGTATGGCCGAAGTTGGCTATGACGGAGGTCGGTGATATGCCACACATTGAAATCCCGTCCGGACTTCCTGGAATAACGGGTCTCCTTGAGAGCAGACTCGATACATCAGAATCAATCCGCGAGCTGACGCAGTTCATTCTTCGTGGTCCATCCTCACTCACTGAAGGTGAGCGCGAACTCATCGCCTCAATCGTATGTGATGGCAATGAGTGCCAGTTCTGCACACGCGCACATACGACTACAGCAGCTCGCTACGTTGGGTCCATGGATCTCGTTCGATCGATCATCGACAACCCGTTGGCAAGCCCCCTTCACCCTCGAATCTCCAGATTGCTCGTGATCGCCTCGGCCGTTCGAGCAAGTCCACGTGGTGTATCGCAGGAGCTCATCGACGATGCACGTAGGGTTGGTGCCACGGATGTAGAGATTCACGATACGGTTTTGATCGCGGCATTATTCTGCATGTACAACAGATACGTGGATGGCTTAGCGTCTGTGTGTCCGGACGATGATGCATACTTCGAAACACTTGCCGATAGACTTTCCACGCAGGGATATGTTCGGAAGGGGCTTGCCAATGCCACACATTGAGCTCCCCGAGGGCGCACCGGGAATACGAGGTCCAATGATGTCGCGTCCGGACATCGCCGTTCACCTCAACGAACTTGCCAGCGTGTTGCTGCACGACGCACACTCTCTAACAAAGGGCGAACGAGAACTCATCGCCACCGCGGTATCACGAGCAAACTCCTGCGTGTATTGCTCCGCAGTGCATGGTGCCATCGCCGCGGCACATCTGAACAATGATGTTGCTCTGGTGGAAGCTGTTGCTACTGATCACACGAGCGCGAACATCTCGACCAAGCTGAATGCACTAATCACTCTGGCACTCCTCATCCGGGATTCCGGTTCGTCCGTCTCTCAGGAGGCAATTCAAAACGCACGTGATGTTGGGGCAACAAGTCTCGAGATCCACGATTCACTACTAATAGGGGCTTCGTTCTGCATGTTCAATCGCTACGTTGACGGACTAGATACCTATACACCAACCGATCCAAACGTCTATGCAACCATGGGCAAGGAGCGTGCCGCGCAAGGATACAGGAAGATCCTTTGGGCAGTGAAACTGGTGATCATGACAATTCTTGCAAGCACGTCGCTCGTGGCAGGAACCGGTACGATCATTGGCACGGTAAGACTCTCCGATTCAAAAGAACCGGCACGCAACGTACGCGTGAACAACGTAGAAGCAAAGCGCACTGCATATACGAACAGCAAGGGCATGTTTGTACTAAAGAACCTTGCTCCCGGGAAACACACTCTTTCATTTAAGGGGCTTGAGATCCTTGATACGACGATTACGGACATCGAGGTAAAGGATAATGACACTACACGCATGGAAGCGACGATTGAGCGTGGGGAGATCTCAGCCAACGAAGTTGTGGTCTATAGCGCTAGCAAGCGCATGGAGAAGATCACCGAAACACCCTCAGCAGTAACCGCCGTAACGGAGGCAGACATTCAACGCCTTTCGCGTGGCAATCAACTTGGCAAGGCACTCGAGGGATTGAATGGTGTAGACATCGTACAGAACGGTGCAACAGATTTCAACGTAAACACGCGTGGTTTTAACAACAGTACGAATCGCAGACTTCTGGTACTTGTAGACGGACGAGATGTTTCGTTGCAACAGATCGGAGCCGTTGAGTGGAATTCCTTTGCGAGTTCGCTTGGAGACTTCCGTAGTATAGAACTTGTTCGTGGACCAGCTGCGGCACTATATGGTGCAAATGCCTTCAATGGTGTTTTGAACATGACCACGCTCTCGCCGCGCGAGGCACTGGGAACGAAGGTCTCGTTGCTTGCGGGCGACTATAAAACGCTGCGCGGAGACGTTCGGCATGCAGGTACACTTGGCGACCTTGCCTATAAGGTTACTATCGGGCATTCGCAGTCCTACAATCTCGCACAGAACCGCACAGATAGTGCGTCCATGGTGGCAGAGTACCCATCACTATGGCCAGCCGCTCGCGAGCTCAATCAGGTCACATCTGAAGATCGCGAGACCTTTGCAACCTACGGTACCGTACGCCTTGATTACGACCTCAGTCCAACACAGGTGATCCTTGGCGAATTCGGGTATTCGCAGTTTGGCAACGAAGTGATGCTTGCCGGCTCCGGTCGTATTCACGTTCCACAATCGGAGAAACCATTCGCACGCATTGCCTACAATGACACACACTTCCATGTGCAGTCTACATACAATGCACGTCGGACGCTAGACACTATGCGCATCCTTGCTGCGCCTCCCGGAACGATCATTCTCGATGATTCCTGGGATCTCAATCTCGACGCACAATACACGAACAACATCAGTGAGTCTGTAAACTACATCGTTGGCACACAGTACCAACACATGTCCATTGCATCGGAGAATACTGTCTTCCCGGATGAACCGATTCTTGCACGACTCCTCGGTTTGTACGGTCAGATCGAAGCCAAGCCCGTTGAGAATCTCTCCATCGTTGCATCTGCTCGCTATGATAACGCAAACATCTATCCGCAGCAGTTTTCACCGCGACTTGCCGTGCTGTTCTCCCCGATCGTTGGTCAGACATTCCGTGTTTCGGCTGGCAGGTCCTTCCAACGCGCAAACTTTTCGGAGCTCTATCGCAAGTATGGCTTCCGTCCAGCCTTCAACGCTCAAGGGAAACCCGTCAACTTCCGCCCTGTTCAAGTAAGCATCAACGACACACTGTCCAAGCTCACGGGAACCCCACAGAACGTAGACTTGGGACTGTATGACACTACCATAACGAGTCCAACGGACCCTCGTGGCATCCAACCCGTTGCCTATGGCGTTGGAAACCTAGAGCTCGATGTAGAACAAAACATCGGATTCGAATTCGGCTACAATGGACAGATCACCAATCGCTTCTTTGTTACTGTGGACGTGTACTATAACCGCATGAAGAACTTCATCTCCGGATTCCTTCCCGGTGTGAATGCCAACTACAGCACATGGTCCAGCTCGAAAGAACTTCCGGACGATCTCAAACAATACACCGGTCTCGTTGACAGTATGGTCTATGGGGCTCTCACCCCGCAGGATAGAGCGCGCTTCACTACCTATGAAGACGAGGCGGCCTTTATAGTCTCGAACACGAATCTTGGTCTTGTGGAGCAGTTCGGTGTTGAAGTGAGCGCACAATATTCACTCACCAACTATCTCCAGCTTACAGCGAACTACGCATATTACCACGCGAATCTGCTTGACGCGAAAACAACCAATCCATTCCTTGCCACTGGCAGTGCCCTTCTCTCACCGAACACGTCGCCACACCGCATCAATGTTGGTGCCAGCTACGAAGTCCCGCTCTCATGGGACGCTTCGGTGATGCTTCGCTACGTAGAGGGATTTGCATGGCTTGCCGGAGACTTCCAAGGGTTCGTTCCATCCTACGCCGTTGTGAATCTCAACGCCGGCGTCTTTGTGACAGACGAACTCCGACTCGGTCTCGCGATCAACAACCTCCTTGATAGGAAGCACTACGAAGCTTATGGCGCATCCAACATCCCACGCCTTACATACGTGAGCGCTAGTTATAGCTTTTAGAATCGACCTGTGCAGGTGACCTATGCAGGTGACCTATGCAGGTGACCTGTTCAGGTCATTGCGTCATTACGTCATTTCAAGACGTCATATCCATACGTCGAAGTTTCGGATTCTTCCACGCAACAATCGCAACCACCAGCAACGTCATCATTCCACCAATTACAACACTTGGCACGGTGCCGAAGAGTTTGGCCGCAACGCCACTCTCTACGGCACCGAGCTCGTTTGAGCTGGAGATGAACATCGTGTTGGCGGCCGCCACTCGCCCCTTCATATCCTCGGGAGTTTCGAGTTGGAGGATGGTATGGCGTACAACCACGCTCACGGCGTCAAAGGAACCAGCGATGATGAGTATGGTAACGCTTAGAGCAAACACCGTACTTGCTGAGAATGCGAGCATACAAGCTCCAAAGCCTGCCACCGACCACAACATGTAGCGTCCGGCGTTCTTTCCAATAGGCTTCCACGAAAGGAATGCCATCATTGACACGCTGCCGATACTCATCGCCGCACGCAATAGTCCAAGGCCTGACTCCCCAACATGCAGGATATCGTGAGCAAAGACGGGAAGCAGTGCAACCACACCGCCAAAGAGTACGGCAAAGAGATCGAGTGACAATGCTCCAAGGATAACCGGACGTGAGAAGATGAATCGAATGCCAAGCGTGAGGTCCTGCTTCATGGATCGTCGTTCTGTCTGCTCGACAGGGGGCTTGGGGGTCAGTCGCAACGATCCTGCACCACCAAGGACCATCAGTCCCACATACACAATGGCAGCAACGCCCACTCCATAGAGTCCGTAGATAAGTCCACCGAGTAATGGGCCGGCGATCATAGCCCCCTGCCATACAGAACTGCTCATTGCCGATGCGCGCGCTATTTCGTCGCGTGGTACGATCTGTCCCAAAGCACTGAACATCGAGGGCGAATAGATCGCCCGCGCACTACCGTTGATCATGATCATCACCAACAATCCCGTGATGACTGGACCCACACCGTACTCCGCGGCAACCCAGGGCTGCACCAATACGGCAGATACTATTGCAGACGTGATGATCATGAAGACCGCAATACGTATCCCCTTCCGCTTGTCCATGCGATCGACGAAATACCCCGATGGAAGAGCGAGTCCGATTGCGGGCACTGCTTCAGCCAACCCCACCATCGCCAACATCAACGGGTCGTGCGTGAGCGCATACACATACCAGCTCACAACGAGCGCTTGCATGTGCCACCCCATGGCAAGAAAGAGGCGGAGCTGAAGAAAGGCGAGGAATTCCATTGGGAAAGTTACGGGCTTTCTAGCATCGGGCTTTAGCCCGATGACATGAGATGAAGATTAGCCCGATGACATGAGATGAAGATTAGCCCGATGACATGAGATGAAGATATATTGCGCGATGAAGACTGTTGCCCTAATCCTTGCTGCACTTGCGTCTGTTACCGCAGGGAGTGCACAATCGCAATTTGCGATGGGGGTGAACCTCGACAACGCAAATGCCTTTGTGAATATCGTGAATCATACAGCACGGTACTCGAAGGCAACTGGATACGATGAACATGGATGGCCCACGAGTGACTTCGATCTGGTGCTTATGGATGGACGTCCGGCAACGGAATGGAATGGCACAATAGATGATCCGGAGCAGTACCGCATCGACTACAGTGGTCGTTATGAAGCGCAGTTCACGGGTCAAGCAAACGTTGCCGTTTCCGGAACCAGTGTTGCGATCGAAAATCTCATCTACACAGAATCAACAAACATCACCACGTTTGATGTTGTGGTTGGCGGACGCAATAGTGCCAATCATGGACTGGTCTTTCTGTCGTTCACTCAAACGAGACGTGTGCCCCTTTCAACTCCGAACTCAGGGATCACGGGGCTTAGTGTTAATCGTCCCGGCTATCTACGTGGTGATCGATCCACCTTTACCGATGCATTTTTGAAGCTGTGTGCGGCAGCGGACTTTGCCTGTTATAGGTTCTACAACGTGCAGAACATTTGGGATGGAGAACCAACGTATCCAGCAAAAACTACATGGCAACAACGCAAGACGCCTGATGATGCTGCCCAGGTGTCGATGGCGGCAACAAATGGCAAGCGCGATGGCTGGTGTTGGGAGTATATCGTGGAGCTCGGCAACACACTCAAGAAGGACATTTGGATCAACATCCATATGTCGTGTGACTCCGCCTACGTCACCTCTCTCGCATCAATGCTCCAGCGTGAACTCGACCCGTCGATCAACATCTACGTTGAGAGCAGCAATGAAGTATGGAGCCCTACGCAGCTGACGCACGGACCATACAACGCTGCTGAGGCGGCATCACGTGGGATAACATTCGACGACAATCACGCCCATCGCACCGTTCTACTTTCGAGATGGTTCGCTTCGGTCTTTGGTCAAGGGGCGATCAACAACCGCATTCGTGTAATCATGGCCGGACAACACGCCTACCATGGTCGCAGCGACAACCACCTGCGATACATCCAGCGAACATTCGGCGAGCCCAAGAATTTCATTTACGCCACAAGCACCGCGTTGTACTTTGGATCAACGAAGGACGACAATCCGGATCCCTCATCGATCAACGAGGGCATGCTCGAAGACATCAATGACCAGATCTCGAATGCTTCGTCTCCATTCTACCGACTCAATCATATCAACAAGGCCAATCAATGGCAGTTGGTAGGGGGCTCAACTTCGTACGAAGGCGGCCCACATATGCCTGCCGGCGGTGGCACCGTTAATCTCGGCCCTCAGATCCTCTCGCATCGCACAGAAGCCATGGCAGATGTACTCAAGGCAAATTACCTCGCTGGGTGGAAGGATTTCGATGGTGGTCTTGCGATGTATTTCACACTCGCCTCAGGTTACAATCGATATGGTTGTTGGGGAATAACCGACGATCCCTCTCAGCCTGATCGCAATTTCAAGATGCAAGCATTGCGCGAAATCATCGGCACTTCAACAGCTGTTGCATTTGAGCCAGCAACGATCTCTCCACTTCGCGTTACCTACCATCACGAAACGCAGTCAGCAACCATTTACGCAACGGACGCACTCGCATCTAATCTCAACGCAGAGTTCTTCTCGTTGCTCGGCAACCACGTAACAGCACCTACACGTTTGGTCAACGATCACACCATTCACATTGATCTCAGCCAAACACCTCGGGGTTTGTATGTTGTGCGCATTGGACAACACCGCGCCCCACTTCTGCACTGGTAACCCCGTAACTCCGTAACCCCGCAACTCTGTAACTAATGAAACTCTCCCTCACCAAACAGATCCTCCTCGGCGTTGTGATCGGCATTGCCATCGGTCACTTTGCTCCGGAGTTCGGAACGCAGATCGGCTGGTTGCGCGACATTTTTCTACACCTGATCAAGTCGATCATTGCCCCTCTCGTCTTTGCAACAGTGGTTGTAGGTATTGCAGGGGGCGGGCACGCCAAGGGTGTTGGGCGCATGGGACTAAAGTCGATCGTCTACTTCGAGATCGTCACCACGCTAGCACTCTTTATCGGACTTCTTGTTGTAAACGTTGTGCAACCGGGCACAGGGATCACTCTTGTGGGAGACCCAGGAACGCTGGGCGCGATCGCACAGAACCATCCGAAAACAATCATTGAGACCATCATCCACATCTTCCCTACCAGCATCATTGATGCCATGGCTAAGGGAGACGTGTTGCAGATCGTAACGTTCTCCGTGATCTTCGCACTAGCACTCAATGCCATTGGCGAGAAGGCACGTCCGGTTGTTGAGTGGTGCGACTCATTAGCGCAAACGATGTTCAAGTTCACGAACATCATCATGCTCTACGCTCCAATCGGCATTGGTGCAGCTATGGCGGCCACCATCGGACATCAAGGACTCTCTATCCTTGCCTCGCTTGGCATGCTCATCGGCTCGCTCTACGCGGCACTCGTTCTTTTTGTTGTCCTCGTACTGGGTGCCGTGGTCCTCATTGCTCGAGTGCCACTTCGCCCCTTTATCAAGGCAATACGCGAGCCGTTCACTTTGGCATTCGTAACCACATCAAGCGAAAGTGCTCTCCCGATGGCTATGGAACGGATGGAGGCCTTTGGCGTGCCGAAGCATGTTGTTGGGTTTGTGATGCCGGCTGGCTATACCTTTAATCTCGATGGAACAACGCTCTATCTGTCAATGGCCAGTGTATTTGTGATGCAGGCTATGGCAACAACTGTGGCAGGCTTTTCCTTTGATATCGGGCAGCAGATAACGATGATGTTTGCCTTGATGATCACTTCCAAAGGTGTTGCCGCTGTTCCGCGCGCATCGCTTGTGATTCTGCTTGCAACACTCTCATCATTCCTCCCACCGGAGTTGCAGCATTATGGACCGATAGCCGTGGCCATGATCTTCGGTGTTGACGAATTCATGGACATGGCGCGTACAAGTGTGAACCTCGTAGGCAACTGCCTTGCAAGTGTTGTTGTAGCGCGATGGGAAGGGGTGTTCGACGATGCCAAGGCAAAGGCCTATGGCAAGGGGCTTATCAGCGAGTGATCATGATCCGACCTGATACGCCACCACCTACGATAGAGTAGAGTCCAGGTGCCCACGTTGAAACATTCACGTCAAGGGGCTGACCACTTCCGGCTAGGGTTAGGGATGCTATCACTCTGCCCGTTATATCAACGATCCGAACAGCACATGCATTGTCAGCACTGATACGAACCACATCAGTAGCAGGCATTGGGGAAACCACGATGTTCGCATAGCGGACTTGCTGCTCGTCATTAACGGACGTAGCATTTTCAGGGAAACGAACATGATAACGCTCCCACGTATCGGAGCACCATTGTGCGATCACTTCCATTGTGTCGCCGGTTGGACGAACGATAAGAGCATCACCTTCCATCAGTTCAGCTGTGGTCATGATTTCGCCATCACCTGCCGGGTTGAAGACGAGATTCGCAACGGCATCATGGGTAGAGATAACCCTATTGCCATTTGTTGGTACTGTTTCGAGGTCGACCAAACGCGCTTCCACAACCGTACCTGAACCGCCGCTTGCCCAATGGCTCTTCTTTTCATAACGCCCTACCATCTTGTCGAGCGTTTCCCAACAGCGGCAAACAGGACTTGAGAACGCGTCTCCCACTGGCACACCGAGCGCTCGTTGTTGAGCGCCGATTCCTGTACATTGTTCGCGACCTTCAGCAATGAGGTTGCGGCCAGGGAAGCAGCCTGGCTCAGGTCCGGGATCATTCTGATCCCAGTCTGTTTTGCCATGACGGAACAGGAAGACAAGCTTGCCAGTACGCATCTCCGTCATCGCTTCACGATAGCTCACACGTCCGGACCTCTGTGACTCATATGCACCGAGATCGATCTTTCTACCTGCCAAACGCGGATTTCCGATCACATCTTGTTGACGGTGGTTGACGAATTTGTCGATGATGCCTGCATTGCGAACTGCAGAGAACGACGAGAGGACTAGCCCGTCATCGTCTGTACCGAAGTAACCGTCCGGACCATTCACGTTATCGGCACTCTCAAACACAGGATCGTTCTGCCAGAAACCGTTGACGAAATCGCGCTCTACCAAGTTGGAGAGTGATGTGAACTTCATCGTATCACCTTCAACTTCATATATCTGGATGTGCTGCGACGTATCCTCATCGCCATTCCAGATTATGCTATTCTGCAAATGTCCACCATTCGTCGCAAGTGTTCTTCCACCCATCGAAGGACCAGATGTCAAGGAATTGCGCGAAAAAGTGCTATTCGTGATATAGACATACGAACTAACGATACTGATGGCACCTCCCAAAGTCGCAGCCTTATTACCATGGAACACTGATGACGCTATCTGTGGAACTCCCGCACAATTAAAGAAATAGATAGCTCCGCCCTCATCAGACTGATTGTTGACGAAGAGGCATTGGCCGAAGAATGGTCCAAACCCCTTATCATCAGCGGTGGAATTCAATATGGATACCGCACCGCCTTCAAAACTTGAGCTGTTGTCCTCAAAGACGCAATACTCTACACGCATCCGGCCAACTCTTATCGCTGAGAGAGCAGCACCAAACACCTCCGATGCATTGTTACGGAAGTGACAGTTGAACAATCTGGGCTCGCCCCCTGACACCATAAGGGCAGATGTGGTAGCACCTTCCAGCACAAGTCCATCAAGGCGTGTTGTGGAGTCGCAGTTTGACGCTTTCAATACCGATTGCCCACCTTCAGAATGAAGAATCGTTCGATTGCGGAACCAATCACGTTGCTCTCTGCGTGTTTCAGAACCTTTGAATCCACCATAGATCTTCATCCCATTCTTTACGCGCATGCCTGAGTCAGGCATCATATACGTGCCGTGTGCGAGCCAGATTTCATCGCCTGCTTCCCAATCTGCGAAGGCAAAGTTCAGCGTGCGATACGCTGTGTTCCAGCTCTGTCCATCACCACCGAGTTCGCTGATAGGTGCAACGAAGAGTGTGTCTGCCGTTGCAACCGAAATCGTGGATACAACACAAAGAAAGAGGAGAAGAGACTTCATGGTTTTGACCTATCGGTAGTTCACTTAACAATGAGGCGGATCTGAGAACGGACTGCATGCCCGAACCGTTGGGTCACAACATACCACCCAGTTGGGAGGTTTTCGTTGCTTTGGCATATTCTGCCCATGAGATCAACAATGGTTGTCTCGTCCGGCACCGCGCCGATAGGAATGTTCGGAGCTCCTTGAAGGGGGCTTTCCCATATGGACGAAATGGTTTGTTTCAGAGAGTAGAGTCCTTCTCCGGTAGAGAAGACGAAGAATCCAGGCATTGAAGCACAAGCGATAACCGGCTGTGGCGTGCGCAACATTGTGGTCTGCGTAACCCAACGATCGGGCGAAATCATGAGGCTTGGACCTTCAGTGCCATTTGGAAGGATGCCCCATGCACAGATTCGTTCTGTAGTGGCAGAAGTGGGTGTTGTGAGTTCAAGACCAGGATTGACGGTTGTCCAAGAGGCACCGCCATTGATGCTAAGGAAGAGCTGCTTCTGTCCGTTGATCAACAAACCATAGGGGGTTGAAACGATTGACCTCCAACGTAGACCCGACTTCACAACAGAGTCTGCGATAAGTGCACCGTAGAACATCACGTTTCCTAGTCGGTCATAGGCATCAACAACCCAACGCGCTTCAGGCACATCCGTTGTGATGTCTTCGATGCGGATCACAACAAGCGTATCACCCGCAACAGCAAATCCGGCAGGTGCTTGTTCCTCAACAAAGACGCGAAACGTAGAGTCTGATCCTTCACGAATTTCAATGCCACGTTGCGTTAGCATAAAAACTCGATCGCCCCCTCCCACTACATCAAATGCAGTGCGGTTGCTCACCTTTGCATAGTCAGGGAAGGTATACGTACCATCACGTGTTCCTGCCCAAACTTCACCGTTAACATTCCGTAGGAAGATCTGTCCGCTCGATGAGGCTACGTGTGTTAATGGTTCAAGTGAAGCGCCATTGGATGACGGAGTAAGGTCACAGATCGAGGGGACAGCTTCACGTTCAGTAGGCAGCTGTAGATACTCGCCTACAACAACACGTTCGCCCGCCAGAATAGAGGTAGTTCCGCGAGTAAACGTGCCATCAACGCATGGTATCAATACGTCACGTTGAGCACTTCCATCAACGATACGAGTAGCAAGTTCCAATAGTCCTCGAGTGCCGCGTTCAACACCCGCATACTCTCGTCGCAGCGTAAAGACCTTGTCGATACCAGGAGCAAGCGTAACACCGAGCGATATCCGCCGAGAAGAATCCGAGGTGATATCTGGTGTTATCTCTAGGCCGCCCCCTCCTATACGTCCTGCCTTGAGTCCATCAACGTAGAGGTCTTGAATACGATCAAAGAACACGCCAAGTGGCTTCACCTCGCCGCCATGGTCGATGTAGGCGGCACCGCTCGTGAGATAGACAAATGAATTGCCCTCTCCAACAAAACCGAAGACAACATCAGTGAGCATGTCAGACGTCCACGTAGCCGGATCTTGATCAACATTCCGAATCACATCATAGGCAGGAGCACCACGCAGCGGATCGGAGACGATGATCGAATCTCCACAAAGGCGAGCACTAACCCAATCGTTGTTGTGAACGTTAGGCATCAACACTGTTGTTGCGAATGTGCCATCATATCGCCACACAGTCAAGGCCATAGTGGTGTCTCGTGGAGATTCACTGAAGAGCAGGTGTGACGGAGTAGAGCCACGTATTGAGCCACGTGCATCAAGCTTCAACGAATCCGACCACGCCGTTCCACCTGCGTTGGATGTAAACACCCACCATGATGAGTCACTGGACATGAAACGCTTTGCAACAACCGTAGCTATTTCGGGAGTTGCACGAACGATAAAGGCCGATGCGCAACGATAGAGTTGGGGCATCGCCTGCCAGCGTTGTGCATTGGATGGAGTGTTGCGATATACAACGGAGCCATCTGCCATCCAGATTGTTGTGTCCGCATGGACAATCATCTGATAACCGGAGACACCTGTTGTAAGCGGGAGTCGAGAAGGGGCTTGCGATTGCGCAGTGAACGGATGTGCCAACAAAATGAAGGTTAGCCAGACAACGAGGCGCAGAGTTGTTGTATTGATCATGATCTGAGAAAATACGGCACAAAAGAAAGGGGCCGTCCGTTTCTGGACAGCCCCTTGAAGACATTCAACTGATGAGAAGGTTACGCCGTGGCGCGTGCGGTCTTGCGAGCCGGGCGGCGCGGTGCTTCCTCTTCTTCTACTTTCGGGATGATAGCATCCGGTCCGAAGATGTTGCCAACGTCCGAGGCCACGAGCAGTTCCTGATAAGCACGGAGACCCGTACCGGCAGGAATGAGCTGACCGAGGATGATGTTCTCCTTGAGGCCAAGAAGACGGTCGACCTTTGCAGCAGCAGAAGCATCGGCAAGTACACGCGTTGTCTCTTGGAACGATGCTGCAGACAGCCACGATTCCGTTGTGAGAGACGCTTGAGTGATACCGAGGAGAAGTGGCTCGCCGATCGCCGGTTCGGCCGTGCGACTCTTTGCGCCTTCCTTTTCCTTCTTCTTGAGTTCGGCATTGATCTCGCGCAAGATCTTCTTGTCAATGACCTGACCGAGCTTGAGCTTTGAGTCGCCCTTATCAGTTACGATCACGCAATTACGAAGACGCTCATTTTCGTCATTGAAGCGGATACGGTCGATTTGATCTCCCTCAAGGAATTGTGCATCACCGGAATCGGTAACACGAACCTTTTGGAGCATCTGACGAACGATCACTTCGATGTGCTTGTCGTTGATCTTCACACCCTGCATGCGATACACTTCTTGAATCTCGTTCACGAGATAGACTTGCACCTCATTGATACCCTTGATGTGGAGGATATCGTGCGGGTTGATAGCGCCTTCTGTGAGACGGTCTCCGGAACGCACGAGGTCTCCCTCTTGCACAAGAACGTGACGACCGATCGGCACCGAATATTCGCGGCGAAGTTCACCGTCGAGGGACGTTACCGAGATCACACGGGAACCACGTTTCGGCTTGTCGATGGCAACGATACCATCGATTTCCGTTACGGCGGCAGGAGCCTGAGGCGCACGAGCTTCGAAGAGCTCCGTAACGCGTGGCAGACCACCTGTGATGTCGCGGAGACGACCAAGGTCGCGTGGCATCTTAACAAGCTTGGAACCGATCGTTACTACTTCCCCGTCGTCCACAACGATCTGTGCACGAGAAGGGATAATGTAGGATTGAATGGACACGCCATCTTCGTCAACGATCTCAATTGCCGGGCTCTTGGTCCGGTCACGAGAATCGATAACGATCTTGGTTGTGTGACCCGTCTGCTCATCGATAGCTTCTTTGAATGTAAGGTTCGGAACGAGGTCGCGATAGCGAACACGTCCGGCCTTTTCAGTGATGATCACAGAGTTGTACGGATCCCAGTCATAGAGCATGTCGCCCTTCTTGACTGCTTGACCGTCTTGCACCTTGAGTTCCGAACCATAGACCACGTCATACTTCGTAACAACACGGTTGGAGCCCGGCTCAACAATGTTGATCACACCGGCACGCGAGACAACAACATGAATGTCCTCTGAATCGCCCGGATACGTAACGAGTCTGATACCGTCGAACTGCACGGCACCATCGAACTTTGCGATTACGGCACTCTGCGACATCGAAAGCGAAGCAGTACCACCTGTGTGGAACGTACGAAGCGTAAGCTGTGTACCCGGTTCGCCGATGGACTGCGATGCGATCGTACCGACCGCTTCGCCTGTATCAACCATCTGGCCTGTGGCCATGTTGCGGCCGTAACAGCGTGCACAAACTCCACGGCGTGATTCACAGGTGAGTACCGAGCGGATAAGGACGGCTTCGATCGGACTGCGTTCGATCTTGTCCGTAACATCTTCGTCGATCACAGTACCCTTGGCGCAATACAGTTCCCCTGTGAGTGGATCAACCACATCAACAAGAGATGTACGGCCAAGAATGCGCTCCTTCAATGGCTCCTTCACTTCTTCGCCGTCCTTCAGCGCCTTCATCTCGATACCACGGATGGTACCGCAGTCATCATCGGAGATCACCATGTCCTGCGCAACGTCGTGGAGACGACGTGTGAGGTAACCGGCATCGGCCGTCTTCAGAGCTGTATCAGCAAGACCCTTACGGGCACCGTGCGTGGAGATGAAGTACTCAAGGATCGTAAGGCCTTCTTTGAAGTTCGAGATGATCGGGTTTTCGATCAACTCGGCTGACGATGCCGCCGCGGTTTTCTGTGGCTTTGCCATCAGACCGCGCATACCTGCAAGCTGACGGATCTGTTCTTTCGAACCCCGAGCTTGCGAGTCGAGCATCATGAAGAAGGTGTTGAATCCATCAAGGTTTGATGCAAGCTCGTTGTAGAGCTTGTCGGCTACACGGTTCGTTGCTGTGGACCATGTATCGATGATCTTGTTGTACCGCTCACCTTCGGTGATAACACCGGAGTGGTAGTAGTCTTCGATCTTGTCAACTTCCTTCTGCGCCTTGTCGATGATCGCAACCTTTTCGGCCGGGACCACAACATCTGCGATAGACACAGAGAGTCCACCACGAGTAGCAGTCTGGAAGCCGGCTTCCTTGAGCTTGTCGAGGAACTCAACGGTCTTTGCAAGACCTGCCTTGCGGAAGCAGTCGGAGATCACCTGGCGCAGGCGCTTCTTACCGAGCATCTCATTCATGTACCCGAGTTCTTCAGGTACGATGAGATTGAAGATTACGCGGCCCGAGGTTGTGTCGATCATTTCGCCGTTGATGCGGACCTTGATCTTGGCATGCATGTCAATGCGACCGGAGTTGTATGCAACAACCACTTCTTCGACATTGGCAAACATCTTACCGTGACCCTTCAGACCATTGCGCGCCTTTGTGAGGTAGTACACCCCAAGAACCATGTCTTGCGACGGAACTGCGATAGGCTCGCCGTTCTGCGTGTGCATGATGTTGTGCGCGGAAAGGATAAGGAGCAAGGACTCAAGCTGCGCTTCGTGACTCAATGGCACGTGAACGGCCATCTGGTCACCGTCAAAGTCAGCGTTGAAAGCCGTTGTAACAAGCGGGTGCAGCTGAATGGCCTTACCTTCGATGAGCTTTGGCTGGAACGCCTGAATACCCAATCGGTGAAGAGTTGGAGCACGGTTGAGGAGCACCGGATGGCCGTCGATAACGGTATCCAGGATGTCCCATACTTCCGTAGTCTTCTTCTCTACTTGCTTCTTAGCACTCTTTACAGTCTTGCAATGTCCACGCTCGATGAGCTTACGGATAACAAGTGGCTTAAAGAGCTCAACAGCCATGTCCTTTGGAAGGCCACATTCATAGAGCTTGAGCTCTGGGCCCACAACGATAACCGAACGACCCGAATAGTCGACGCGTTTACCGAGAAGGTTCTGACGGAAGCGGCCTGTCTTACCCTTGAGTGTATCTGCGAGCGACTTCAGAGCGCGCTGCGATTCGCTGCGAACGGCCCGACGTGAATTGTCGAACAACGCATCAACAGCCTCTTGAAGCATCCGCTTTTCATTACGCAGGATCACTTCCGGCGCTTTGATATCGATCAGGCGCTTGAGGCGATTGTTACGAATGATAACGCGGCGGTAGAGGTCGTTGAGGTCAGACGTAGCGAAGCGGCCCCCTTCGAGAGGAACGAGCGGGCGGAGATCCGGTGGGATCACAGGAATAACATCAAGAACCATCCACTCAGGACGATTCGGTTCCTTTGTTTCACTCGTGCGGAACGCATCAAGGATGCGCAGACGCTTGAGCACGTCCGCCTTCTTGGCTTGGGACATGTCGTCCTTAGCCGTTTCGCGCAGGACGAAATAGGCTTCATCTGCATCAACACGACGGAGGAGTTCCTTCACAGCTTCACCACCGATGAGGGCGATGAACTTGCGAGGATCATCATCGTCCATGTTGCGTTCCTCCGGACGGAGGTTTTGCAGCACGTCGAGATATTGTTCTTCCGTAAGGAGGTCCTTCGGCTGAAGACCAGTGGAACCCGGTTGAATGACGACGTAGGATTCGTAATACACGATCCGCTCGACGTCCTTTGTTGGCATACCGATCACACCGGAAATCTTGCTCGGAAGCGAGCGAAGGAACCAGATATGAACAACCGGTACGGCGAGCATGATGTGACCCATGCGCTCGCGACGGACGCTCTTTTGCGTCACTTCCACGCCGCAGCGGTCACATACGATACCCTTGTAGCGAATGCGCTTGTATTTACCACATGCGCATTCCCAGTCCCGGATAGGACCAAAGATCTTTTCGCAGAACAAACCATCCTTCTCTGGACGGAAGGAACGGTAGTTGATCGTCTCTGGCTTGGTAACCTCACCATGAGAGCGATTGAGAATGTCATCCGGCGAGGCAATGCGGATCGTGATCTGCTGATAGCCGCGCTTAGGGATGTTATGGAACTGCATCGTGACTCCGACGGAATATTCCTGTTCAGTGGGACGTGGGCGTTACGCTCAGTCGAGCTTAACGTCCAGACATAGACCCTGCAGCTCGCGAACGAGCACGTTGAATGACTCCGGAATGCCTGGCGCTGGCAGGTTTTCGCCCTTTACGAGCGACTCGTACATCTTTGCACGACCCTGCACATCGTCTGACTTCAGCGTCAACATTTCCTGAAGCGTGTGCGCTGCGCCATAGGCCTCAAGCGCCCACACTTCCATTTCCCCGAGACGCTGGCCACCGAATTGGGCCTTACCGCCAAGAGGTTGTTGTGTGATGAGCGAGTATGGTCCGATGGAACGAGCGTGGATCTTGTCTTCCACAAGGTGGGAGAGTTTCATCATATAGATGATACCTACCGTAACCTCATTCTGGAAGGCTTCACCTGAGCGACCATCATACAGAACTGTTTTCCCTGTTCGAGGAAGGTTTGCCTGTTCGAGATAGTCACCCACTTGATCCCACGTTGCACCATCAAAGATCGGTGTAGCGAAATGCACACCTAGCTTCTTGGCAGCCCATCCGAGAGCGGTCTCGTAGAGCTGGCCCAGGTTCATACGAGAAGGCACACCGAGCGGGTTAAGAACAAGATCTACAGGAGCGCCATCCGGAAGGAACGGCATGTCCTCTAGCGGAACGATCTTCGAAACGATACCCTTATTCCCGTGACGTCCGGCCATCTTGTCACCAACTTGAAGCTTGCGCTTCTTGGCCACATAGACCTTTGCCATCTGAAGGATACCAGGCTGAAGTTCGTCGCCGGCTGCGATCTTGTTTCGCTCGATACGACCATCCATCATAATGTCGTTTCGACGTGTTTCGTAGTTCTCAAGGAGCTTGCGAAGCAACTTCATTGTCTTCTTCTCGGCCACCCAATCCTGCTCCACATTCACTGCGGACGGGATGAATGCGCCTGCTTCAAACTTTGCTGCGAATTCCTTTGCAACAAGCTTTGCACCGCTACGGAAGATCGTTGTGTCATTCGAAGAGCGGATACCAAGACTTGTTTCGCCATCAAGCAGTTCGCCGATACGCTCAACACAGTCGATGTCAAGGGCACGGAGTGCCTGTTGTTCACGCTTTGTGATGAGATCTTGGCGCTTCTTTTCTTCGAGGCGGAATTCACTGTCGCTCGTAAGGACACGACGTGCAAACAGCTTCGTATTGATAGCCGTACCCTTGAGTCCGGGAGGTGCCTTGAGTGAAACATCCTTCACATCACCGGCCTTATCGCCAAAGATGGCGCGAAGGAGTTTTTCTTCCGGTGTTGGATCTGTTTCACCCTTCGGTGTGATCTTACCGATGAGGATATCACCTTCACGGATCTTTGCACCGATGCGGACAATACCGCGATCATCGAGATCCTTTGTGGCTTCTTCACTCACGTTCGGAATTTCACGCGTGAATTCTTCTTCTCCGCGCTTTGTGTCGCGAACTTGAAGTGTGTACTCTTCGATGTGGATGGATGTAAAGACATCCTCAGCCACCATGCGCTCGCTGATCACGATAGCATCTTCGAAGTTGTATCCACGCCATGGCATGAAGGCCACCATCACGTTACGTCCAAGTGCGAGTTCGCCCATGTCCGTAGACGCACCGTCGATAAGGGGCTGCCCCTTCTTCACACGCTGACCCGCCAACACGATAGGGTGTTGATTGATGCAGGTGTCTTGATTGGTGCGATAGAACTTGTGGAGGTTGTAGGTGATCGTACGATCATTGTCGAAGGAGATAAGCTTTTCGTCACCGGTCCGCTTATCATCATACTTCACGCGTACGAAGTCTGCACATACATACTCAACAACACCGTCATCTTCTGCAAGTACCATGGCGCGCGAATCGCGAGCGACACGTGCTTCCATACCGGTACCAACAACCGGGGCTTCCGGACGAAGGAGCGGCACGCCTTGGCGTTGCATGTTCGAACCCATGAGTGCGCGGTTAGCATCATCGTGTTCGAGGAACGGGATAAGTGCAGCAGCAGCAGATGTGATCTGGTCTGTACTAACCTCGATATAGTGCACTTCAGTAGGGTGAACAACCTTGTAGTCACCACTCAAACGTGCTTTTACGGTCTCGCCGAGGATCTTCCCCTTCTTGTCCATGGCTGTAGAAGCAGGGATGATAATCAACCCTTCTTCTTTGTCAGCCGGGAGAAACTCGATGTCTTCCGTGCAGATTCCGTTTACAACCTTGCGATACGGCGTCTCGATAAAGCCGAACTTGTTCACGCGGGCGTGAATAGCAAGCGACGAGATCAGACCGATGTTCGGGCCTTCCGGTGTTTCGATCGGGCAAAGGCGACCGTAGTGCGTATAGTGTACGTCGCGTACTTCGAAGCCGGCACGCTCACGTGTAAGACCGCCAGGTCCGAGTGCCGAGGTACGACGCTTGTGCGTGATCTCAGAGAGCGGATTGGTCTGGTCCATGAACTGCGACAGCTGATTCGTTCCGAAGAACTGATTGATCACGCTTGTGATCGTTCGCGCATTAACAAGCTCACTCGGAGTGATGTTCTCGCTGTCGCGAACACTCAAACGCTCCTTGATCGTACGCGCCATGCGCGTGAGGCCAAGGTTGAATGTTGCTTCGAGCTGCTCGCCAACGGTGCGAACGCGGCGATTTGAAAGGTGGTCGATGTCGTCAACCGGAACCTTAGCATCACGAACATCGATCAGATATTTCACGATCGAAACGATGTCATCAACAGTCAACGTTGTAACATCAAGAGGAACGGCCATGCCGAGTTTCTCATTGATGCGATAACGTCCAACTACGCCGAGGTCGTAACGCTTCGGATTGAAGAACAACTTCTCGAGAAGGCCCCATGCCGTGTCCAGATCCGGTGGATCTGATGAGCGGAGCTGACGATAAATCGTCTCAAGTGCGTCTTCACGTGTACGCGAGGTATCCTTCGCAAGGGTCTTTGCGATAATAGGCTCGTCGTTTGTGTTTTCGTATTTGTAGATGCGAATAGACTCAACATCTGCATTGAGCAGACGCTGAAGCAGGTCTTCATCTACGATCAGATCACGCTGTGCAACGATCTCACCAGTGGACATATCAACTGCGTCTGCAGCGATGCGTCTACCGAGGAACTCATCCGTCATCTTCTTCACTGGAACGTCCGTTGTGAGGTCGAAGAGGTTGAGAAGATCTTCGTCACTTGAATATCCAAGAGCGCGAAGCAACGTAGTGACCGGGAATTTCTTCTTACGGTCGATGTACGCATACATCACATCATGGATATCTGTTGTGAACTCTACCCACGATCCCTTGAATGGGATGATACGAGCAGAGAAGATTTTGGTACCGTTCGGGTGCACAGCTTCATCAAAGAAACAGCCCGGCGAGCGGTGCAACTGTGCAACCACTACGCGTTCTGCGCCATTGATGATGAAGGTGCCGCGTGGAGTCATCGCCGGGATCTGACCGAGGTAAACCTCTTGGTCGATCGCTTCGATATAGTCCTCGGAGCTTGGGTCTGCCTTCGACGAAAGGCGAAGTTTCGCCTTGAGCGTCTTGGCGTACGTCAGCTCGCGCTCGCGACATTCCTCTTCAGAGTACTTCGGCTTTTCGACGAGGTACTCAAGGAAACTGAGCTCGTAGACGCCCGAGTTGTCCTCGATAGGGAAGTTGCTTTCGAACGCACGCTGCAAACCGATGAAGCGGCGTTCGGACGCGGAAACGTCTTCCTGGTGGAAGTCGTGGAAAGAATCGATCTGAATGCCAAGGAGGTCTGGGTACGTTGATTCCGACTCGATCGTCCCGAACGAAATTCGTTCGCGAAGGCGAGGTAGCGGAAGCTGGTACAGTGACGTGTCCAGGGTTGATCCATTCATGGAGTTGGCTCCCGAATGCTTAGAAAAGTAGAACCTATCGATCGATGACCGTGCGTTCGAGTGATCGAGCATGGTCGATCAGCGGTCGATAAGTCCCTTGAACAAGAATTGTCCTAAGACAACAACGCCCGAGACGGTACAAATGACCGTCCCGGGGCTGTTTTTGAGTTTTGCTGATTACTTGAGTGTAACCTTGGCGCCAGCTTCTTCGAGCTTCTTTTTGAGAGCATCGGCATCTGCCTTCGGAGCGGCTTCCTTTACGATCTTCGGAGCGCCTTCTACGAGGTCCTTTGCTTCCTTGAGGCCAAGACCGGTCACTTCGCGTACAACCTTGATAACGTTGAGCTTTTGTGCGCCAGCGTCTGTGAGTTCTACATCGAATTCTGTCTTTTCTTCAACTGCTGCTGCGGCTGCGCCTGGGGCTGCTGCCATCATCATTGGAGCCGAAGCTGTTACACCGAACTTGTCTTCAAGTGCCTTCTTGAGGTCGGCAGCTTCAACAAGTGTAAGGGCACCGATCTTTTCTACGAGTTCATCAACGATTGCTGACATGTTGTTCTCCACTTTTGGGATGATTGTTATTCGTTCGTGATTCAGATGGCAACACCACGTATGGTGTTACACTCAGAAGGATTACGCAGCCTTCTTCTTTGCGACCTCTTCAACGAGAGATGCCACATCGCGCATAACGGCATTGATGCTTCCAACGATACCCGAGATCGGGGCATGGATGCTGCCTATCATTGCGGAGATGAGGTCCTCACGTGTTGGGAGCTCGGACACTTGCTTGAGTTGCGTGCCATCGAACACCTGACCTTCGACCACCGCCACCTTGAGCTTAGGCTTTTCGCCCTTTTCAAAGTATTGACGAATGATCTTAGCCGGAGCGATAGGGTCTGCACCTCCGAAGATCACTGCCGTCTGACCTGCAAACTTCGAATCCTCGATCTCGTAGCCACCGACGTCAGCAAGAGCGCGAATGATGAGGGTGTTCTTGGCAACCCGCATCGTAACGCCCTTCTTCCGTAGCTCGTTGCGGAACGCTTGGTCCGTTGCAACGGTCATACCGGTGAAGTCCACGAAGTAGAGGCTCGTTGCTTCGCGAAGCATGTCCGCGAGTTCAGCGACGACGACCTTTTTTTGCTCTTTCGTGATCATAAACCTGTTGATTATGGTTCCGTTGGCAATTCAACACATCCGAAGACGCGTTAGAAGCTTGAATCACCAACAATGCGTAATAGTCTTGTGAATTAAAGGTCAGCGCCGAGGGATTGTTCTTCAACACGAACGCTAGGTCCCATCGTGGAGCTGAACGAAATGCTCTTTACATACTTGCCCTTGGCTGAAGACGGCTTGGCACGGATAACCGTACCAACGAACAGCTGAACATTGTCTACGAGCTTGTCTACGTCGAATGAACACTTGCCAACCGAAGCATGGATGTTACCGGCCTTGTCAACGCGGAACTCGATCTTACCGGCCTTTACCTCTGCAACGGCCTTTGCTACGTCGAACGTAACGGTACCGCTCTTAGGATTAGGCATCAGACCGCGAGGTCCGAGCACGCGACCAAGCTTACCAACTTCACCCATCACATCCGGAGTTGCGATAATGATGTCGATGTCTGCCCAGCCCCCTTGAAGCTTCTCGATATACTCAGAGAATCCGGCAAAATCAGCTCCGGCATCAAGAGCTTCCTTGTCCTTCGGGGCCTTTGCAACCACGAGAACACGTACGCTCTTACCGGTACCGTGCGGAAGTGCTACTGTACCGCGAACGAGCTGATCTGCCTTACGCGGATCAACGCCGAGGTTCATTGCTACTTCGAATGACTCGTCGAACTTGGCTGTAGCATTTGATTTTACGAGTGCTACTGCCTTCTTGAAATCATGAGCAAGCGTGCGGTTGAATGCAGCAGCTGCCTTTTTATATCGCTTCCCTTGTGCCATGGGGAGATTCCTTTGTGTTGTGCGAGCGGCCGTCCTAGAACAGCCTCCAACGTTTTGAGAGTTTCGTTGTTTGTAAGGAGTGTGAAAGGGGCTTAACCTTCCACAACGATGCCCATCGAGCGTGCTGTTCCTGCGATCATGCTGATGGCACTCTCTTCAGTTGCACAGTTGAGATCCTGCATCTTGATCTTGGCGATCTCGGCGAGCTGCTCGCGCGTAACCTTGCCAACCTTGTCGCGGTGCGACTGAGCCGAACCCTTGGCAACGCCTGTGGCCTTGATGAGAAGGATGGAGGCAGGAGGAGACTTGATCTCAAACGTGAAGCTCTTGTCGCTGAAGAACGTAACAAGAACCGGCAGGATCATGCCCGGCTGTTTTGCCGACTTCGCATTAAACTGCTTCACGAATTCCATACCAGGAAGTCCGCGCTGTCCGAATGCCGGACCCACGGGAGGCGCCATCGTTGCTTCACCTGCTTTGAGCTGAAGCTTGAACGTGCCCATGACTTTCTTTGCCATGATGTATATCCTTTCGTGGTCTGCGGCGGATCTTCACCCGCCTCCCACTCTATGTGTTAATGGTTTTCCAATTCGACTTGTCCGAAATCGAGTTCGATCGGAGTCTTGCGACCCAGAATGCCAACCTCGACCTTAAGCTTCTGCTTCTCGATGTTGATCTCTTTTACCGTACCGTTGAAGTTGGCAAATGGTCCGTCGATCACCTTTACGGGATCGCCTTCACGGAATGCCGTCTCCACAGTCGAGATGTCCTTGCGTTCTTCAACGCGGCCCAGGATCCGGTCTACTTCGTCCTTCTGCAATGCCTGAGGTTCCGTCTTGGTACCCACAAAGCTCACGATGGACGGGAGTGAAAGGATAACTTCCTTGAGGCGCTTGTCCAAAGACAGCTCTACAAGGATGTACCCCGGAAGAAAGTTCTTGACCTTCGTACGACGTTTACCATTACGCACTTCGTACACCGTCTCCATAGGGATAACAATGCTGCGAACACGGTTCTCCAACCCGAGACGTTGCATCTCAAGCTCAATAGCCGTCTTCACCTTTGCCTCATGGCCGGTGAATGTGCGAAGGGCGTACCACTTCGGTTCGATCGTCTGTGTCTGCGCTGCGTCAAGCATTGCTTGGTCCTGCCTCAGTAGATCGACTTCATGACGAACGTCATGCCTTGATCGATGATGAACACAATAGCGGCGATGATCAAACACGTCACCACTACTACCATTGTGCTCTCTTGCAGCTGGTCACGTGTTGGCCAGGAGACTTTTTTCATCTCCTTGTTCACTTCCGTGAAAAACTGACGTATGCCTTCTATCATCTTGCATCTCCGATGCGTGAAATTTGCACGGGCGGCAGGATTTGAACCCGCGGCCTACGGTTTTGGAGACCGCCGCTCTACCAGCTGAGCTACACCCGTGTATGTGTCGTCCTCGTCTCATCGGGCTGAAGCCCGACGTCATCCCGTCACTCTCATCGGGCTGAAGCCCGATGCCACTTCGTCCTTGAGCTGATGACCGGGATTGAACCGGTGACCTCCACCTTACCAAGGTGGTGCTCTACCAACTGAGCTACATCAGCATCCAGCTTGCCAGAGACACCAAAGCCCTTCGGCAAACGGCCACCGAGGGCCACTCACGTCAGGGTCTGACATCATCGAGCGGGAGACGGGACTCGAACCCGCGACCAACAGCTTGGAAGGCTGTGACTCTACCAACTGAGTTACTCCCGCGTTCTGACCTTTTCCGCTTGATGTGGGCAGGGAAGGATTCGAACCTCCGAAAGCGATGCTAGCAGATTTACAGTCTGCCCTCGTTGGCCACTTGAGTACCTGCCCGAATTGTCAGAGCCGACAAAGTTAGGGGACGGGGACCGTTATTCCAAATACAGGATGGGATCTGTGTGGGATAAATCCATAGGATGAGCCAACGGATGGGTTCTTCCTAATTTGTCCCATGCCCCTTGCAAAAAACCCTAGGACAAACACTCAAGAACCTAGGTCAACCACGCGAACACCGATCCCGGAGCTTACTGGACTCCGTACGATAGCCGCAGGGTTAGTCTTTGTTGGGCATGTCTTGGAGCCCCATGCTGCTTGGACGCCACTGTTCGTCCAATTCGGCTGGGTCGGCGTCAACATCTTCTTTGCACTCTCCGGATTTCTGTTCACAAAGCTCTATATGGAAGAGCTTGAGCAAGGCACGTTTTCGTATCGGACCTACATCGTCAAACGGGTCATACGCATCTATCCGGTAACGACTCTTGTCCTGGTAGCCTCAATCATTGGAGCTGGAAGTGTGTACTGGGTAGACGCGATCGCCCATGTCACCCTGGTCCACGGATGGTTCCCCCAATTCCGGTCAACGATAAATGCTCCAATGTGGACACTCACTGTTGAAGAGTCGTTCTACCTCGTTGCACCAGTGGGGATCTTTCTCGCCGCCGGACTCTCCAGAATGTGGAGCAGATACACTGTACGCCGCGATCACAAACTGATTTGGTGGCAGTTAGCCGCCCTCCTTATCGTGCTTTGGGTGTTCTCTTTTGCTCTTTCTAGGGGGCTTGTCCTTCACTACCTCGAAACGCGACTCTTCTTGGTAAACACATGGGATAATGGCGCCTACACCTTTACATTCCTCGGCCGACTTTCGGATTTTGTAGCAGGAATGTTGGCTGCCGTAGCTATGCGCCACACCGAATCAGTGAAACAGAAGACCACGGCCATCTCCCTAGTGCTTGGCATTGCACTGCTTTTTGCCTGCATGGTTTTCATTGATTCTGTGGGCGGGCCGGTCTTGATGGCAAAACACAAGATGGGCATCGTAGCCGGACATTTGATCGCTCTGGCCAGCGCCTTCATCATCATTGGTGTTCAGGGCAGGAACCCTGCACAATGGCTCCTCTCCCGCCGATGGATGGTGCTTCTGGGCAACGCATCGTTCTCGCTCTACCTCATTCACTTTATGCCATTGCCGGGAATGCCACAGCTCAGCCTTGGCATCCAAATGTGGCTTGAAGCTACAGGTCTCCACCCCGTTGCAGCCTGGGCTCTCAATTACGCAGCCCTGAACCTTGTCGCCATAGGCATCTTCCTTTTGTTCGAGCGGCCAACTTCCCAATTCCTCCGTAGACGGGCGTTTCGTTAGCGTGTTAGGCGCCTTCTTCAAGCGCCTTCTTCAAGCGCCTTCTTTACGGGGCTGAGTTACATCATCTTCACGAAGTCATCGAAGAGGTAGTCTGAATCGTGGGGTCCCGGGCTCGCTTCGGGGTGATATTGGACGGCAAAAGCGGGCATATTCGTGAGTGCGATGCCGGCGCAGGTGTTGTCGTTGAGATTTACGTGCGTCATCACTGCATTTGCAGGCAGAGTGGCCGGATCCACAGCAAAGCCGTGGTTCTGCGAGGTGATCTCAATAGAACCCGTATTGATGTTCTGGACAGGGTGGTTAGCCCCGCGGTGACCGAATTTGAGCTTATACGTGGTAGCGCCTACGGCCAAAGACAGTATCTGGTGTCCTAGGCAGATGCCGAAAATCGGCTTTTTGCCAAGGAGGTCTTTGACAGTCTGGATTGCGATCGTAACAGCGGACGGATCTCCCGGACCGTTGCTCAAAAAGATTCCGTCAGGGTTATATGCCAAGATCTCGGCCGCAGTAGCTGTTGCCGGAACCACCGTTACGTCACATCCGTGGTGACTGAGCCTACGCAGGATGTTACGCTTGATACCGAAATCCACAGCCACAACCCGCTTTCGAGCACCAGCACCTCGCTGCTCGGGGCGGTAATCCCACTCTGTTTCTTGCTCGTTCTCCCAGTGATAGGGGGCTTTCGTTGTTACCAACGGTGTGAGATCCAGACCGTTCATTGAGGGAATATTGCGCGCCCTCTCAACAAGTTCGTTGTGGTCGAGGTTCTCGCCATGGGCAATCACACAGCGCATGGCCCCTTCCGTCCGGAGAATGCGAACAATCATTCGAGTATCTACGCCCTCTATACCGGCAATGGAGTTGGATTCCAGGTAACTCTGGAGGGAGCGGTTGGCCCTAAAGTTGGAGACCACAGGAGAAAGTTCGTGGACTACCAGTCCAGCAGCTTGGATGCCTACCGACTCCACATCGTCCTCGTTAACGCCGTAATTCCCGATATGCGGGTACGTGAATGTTACCACTTGCCCCTTGTACGAGGGGTCGGTTAGCACTTCTTGATAGCCCGTCATGGCCGTATTGAACACCAGTTCACCGGTGCATTCTGCTCCGATGGCACCAATGGCCTCACCCTCGATGGTCGTGCCGTTTTCAAGGGCGAGAACTGCTGTCATCCGTGACATGAAAATCCTTAGGTTATCAGTGCGAAAAAGGCGTGCAAAAATACCTTTTGTATCCTATTTTTCGTGCAGGAGAATTGCCTTCAGCACCACATTTGCTCAGTTTCGCCACGATCAGACCGGTCGGCAGGAGACCGCAGTATTCCTGTCGCTAAATTCTCGTGTGCTCATTCTCAACCAATCGTACGAACCGATCAGTGTGTGTTCTACGAAAAAAGCACTCCTGCTTCTCTTCTTGACGAAGGCTGAAATCGTAGAAGAACGATCAACAAGTGTTGTTCGCAGCGTCCGCGGATTCTACCCCTTCCCTTCCGTTATCAGACTCTCTGCATACTTGCGTGTTCCGTTTCGCAAGATCGAGCTCTCTCGCAAGAACATCCTCCGGCGTGATGGATTCAGATGCCAGTATTGTGGAAATAATCATCCGCCCCTTACCGTTGATCACATCATCCCTCGTTCTCGCGGCGGTAATGATTCATGGGAAAATCTCACCTGCGCCTGCGTGAAGTGCAACAACAAAAAAGGAAACCGCACGCCGGACGAAGCCCGCATGCGGTTGATGTCTATTCCTAAGAAACCACATCACGTTCTCTTCCTCAAGCACTACCTTGGTAAGGTAGACGAGACATGGAGACCGTATTTGTTTATGGACTAGTTAGAGAGTTAGAGTGCTAGATTGTTAGATACACTCTAACAATCTAACACTCTAGCACTCTAGCACTCTAGCACTCTAGCAATCTAACTACCGCTTCTTATTCGCTTTAAACGCTGCCTTGATGTTGTTGTCGATCTTGGACTCGTTCTTTGAGTCTGCGGGATCGAGGATCTCACCATCTTTGAAGAAGGTTGCGCGCGCATCAAACATGAGCGACAGAATCAATGGTGTTGCATCGCTTGCTGTAACAGATGGCTCGAACTTGATCGTGATGTTAGACGTTGCATCACTACGATAGACAAAGCGCTCACGCACTCCGTTGCGTACGAGCCAGCCTTCGATGATCGAGGTATAACGGTCGCCTGTTACGAAGTCACGATAGACAGTGTCTCCGGCATAGGAAGGGGCTTCACTTGAAGAGAACCGATGGATCTCCCATTTGATCTTCTCATAAGTACCGTTTGGTACTGCTGCAGAAGCCACTACACGTACGCCCGTGCTGTCAGCCACGTAAAGGAAGGGCTGAAGCTTGATGTTCTTGTCGTTGGTAGAGTCCGTAGTGTCTGCATTGTTGTCCGGATGAAGTATCATGCGAGAGACGAGAACACGAACTCTTGTTACCGTGATCGAATCCACGATGGAACCACCCTGAACACGATCGGAGGACTTTACGAAGGAACTCACCGTAGAATTGGCAAGTGATGATTCAACCGTTACGTTGCCGTCAGTCGACGTAGAGTCGCCGGCGCAGGAAAAGGCGAAAAGTGAGGCCGCAATGGCGATGGCTGCTAGGATGCGCATAGGAGAACTCTTTCGAATAGTGCAATAAGAACTGTTCAGCGGATGAGAAGGGCGGTGGAACCACGGACAGATGTGCCGTTGAGTACCGACACCACATACACCCCTGTCGGGAGCGTAGACACGTCCATGGAGACGTTTGTTCCCGCCACTGCTTGCCTAAGCACCTCTACACCGGTCACATTATAGACCCGAATCTGAGAATCATTCCCGGTTACAGTCACGGAGACTGTGCCACTTTCGGCCGGATTGGGTGAAACAACGATCCCAGCGTTCTCTCCGACCTCTTCAACACTCGTGGTTTGCCCGATAAATTCTAGTCGATACCACGGAGTTGCGTATTGCTGCGTGTTCAATGTAGCCGTGAACTTTCCACCAGCTTTACGATCAACGATCAGGGGCAACCCGGAGCTTACGCCGCTGCTTGTGAGTGGATAGATCTTTAACGTGTCGAAGAGTGGGGCTGTAATGGTGATGCGCATCGTAGCGCCTTCCATTTGCATTGGTCCATTTCCCCACGTAGCAAACTCCCCCGTTTCAGCATTGTATTGCGTTCCAACATTCTGTGCGCGTGTGCTGATGGCTAACAAGCTGTGAGATGATGCAACGATGGGGTCAGCTGTTAACGACGAAATCGAAAGAGTAGGCGCTTTGGTACCGGCGGTTTGTTCAATGATCATCGACGGCAATGATGTGATCTGACCGACGCCACCTCCAGAAAGGCTAATGTACCGCGGGGTTACTACACGCAATGTCCCACGCGTTGCGTCCCAAAAGATCTGTTCGTTCTCAGCATCAAGAGCAGCAACGTCTATCTGATCACTCAACGCTGAGATGTCTCTATGTGGCAGGAATGACTCCGTTGGAGCCACCTCGGGATTCATTACAACCCTGCGGAAGAGAGGCATCCGAGCATCCGGTGAGATACTTAGCGAGAATGCTTGCTGTACATGGAAACGGGGCTGATCGATCGCCTCTTGAACGTTGTCGATAACGATCTCCTTCACAGAGGGTACTACATCGCCCCTTCTCATCATTGCGGATGTAAGTGGAAAGAGACTGAGCACATTTGGCTTGTCGAAAAGATTCCAATAGGAGTTTGAGTCGGCCTTTGAAGCACCAGCTCGAGGTGATTCAGTGAAGATCCCAAAGAAGATGCCATCCCAATCTTGGAGGCCTGCATATGCCGGAAGAACCGTCATCAATTCGGATTGATAATCGAGAGGGTAGGCTGTGGAGGCATTAGACACCACAAAGGCCTTTCCTTTAATGTGGTTCTGTGCTGCGGTGTAGATCGTTCCGCCATATTGCTCAACAAGCATCGAATTTGCTCCGCTACGCCAGTCTGTAGAAGAGAACACATCGTATTCGCGCGCAGCATGAAGCTCAAAGAACGACGTCAGCCTAGTGGACGGACACATCAGCACATTGCTATTGAGGGTGTCCCGAACAAATCGGCGAACGCTAAGGAACATCGAGCGCAGGTGTTCATAGTTGAATACTGCGTTGTCCTTGTATCGAACATTGGAAACATCACCAGCCAACGCCTGACTCCGTGGAACGGAGTTACGCTCAATGCTCTCGCCCGCACGCAAACCCGAAGTAGCAATCTCTCTGAACTGCACATCGTCGATGAACACATCACCACTATCGGCACCGAGAAAGAACGACACATTGGCGGTTGCTTCATCGGTAGATCTGGATGTGAACGAATAGCTGAATTGTTTCCAGTCAGAAGTAAGGGTTGCTTCTTCACTAAGACCATAGCCATTAAATGGGAAGGTTCCATTGTAGACGTAGGCGAGCATCTTCCTTGAACCACGCTGAGGTGTTGTCTTAGCCCAAAATGACATTTGGTACCGTGCCAATCTCTTGAGTTCGGGAAGTCTCTGAAAGAGGTTGATGCCATATGTGTAAACGGGACTACCAAGGGAGTTGATTCGAACACGTCCCGACGATGAACCTTCCTTCTTTTCAGCATCACTGAATTGTAGAAGGGCCTGCGCTCCCGCCTCTGTGTTAACTCCAAGCTGCCAAGCTGCACTGAACGGATCTTCAAAGCCACTGTTGCGAATCATGTTTGCCGTTGACGTAGGTATTGACGTCCAAGCAGTGTTCAGTGCCGCATCATTGGTATACCCCTTCTTCTTGAGCCAGGAGATCCACAATGAGTCGATCAATGCAATGTGTGCAGAGCCCGAATTATTTGCGTAGATACCATTTGGGCGCACAACGTCTCCGGTGTAAAGCCAATAGGCCATCAGAGACGCATCCTCCGCAGCAACGATGTAGGCTAGGGCGGGATCGTCCTTATATGCCACCCCGGTGTAGGCATTTGTGTGGTTAAGGAGGAGTCCGATGATAGCTCGATGGATCCTTTGCACTGCTGCGTCAAAGATCAACGGTATACGTGCACCCCATCCAAGTGAATCTGGCTGTCGAACTCCATCACCATCACGCGGTTGCCATACAGAATGAAACGTGAACACATAATACACGCCATTCTCGCGAAGCTGATGCATAAACCAATCAAACTTCTTCATTTGAGTTGTGCTTAAACCTGCGTCGGTAGATGTAGCACCATTGGCGAGTATACTTATCCCCTCCCAAGCACTGTAGTCGAATGTTGAGAATCGTACGCAGTTTATTCCAAGAGCACGGAATCGCCTCGCCATTGCAATAGCCTGGGCACTGTCGGGCCACTGACCGCTCCACTGTAAGTTTGTGCCAACGATCCGCAGTCGTGCGCCATCAGCAAAGCCAAGATGTCCGTCTGTTGTTAGAACCACTCGCCCCCTACTACCAGCCTTCTCAAAGGGGATCCCAAGAAGCGAGGTGTCGAGGTTCACATTCTCATCGATCGAGAACGCATAGGCATTGGGAAGGGGCTGAGCATGGGCACTCAATGCAAGACACAGAACCATGACAACGAGGACAATGCGGGTCATTCGGTCACCGAGTAATGTTCACAAAGGTGTGGGTAATGGCACGATCGGCCTTGAGCGTAAGAACGTACGTGCCGGACGTGAGACCGCTGAGGTCGATGGTGCCAACGCCGGTCCAACTATCTACGGAGGACGTCCGAAGTTCCTTGCCGCGCATGTCGCTTACTGCAATAGATGCGCTTGCTGTGGATTCAATGCGCACGCGCACAACAACATGGTCCACTGCCGGATTAGGGCCAACGCTGATGAAGCCAACACTTGAGGATGATTCGTCTTGCACGCTCACCGGACTCTTGAACAATGGCAGTGCTTTTGAACTGAAGTCTCGCAACAACACATCTTGTGCCTTTGTTGAAGAAACCCCGAACCACTGAAGGAGAACGCTGGCATATACATCACGATAGTCATTCTCCATAAGAAGATCTCCACGATCGTCAAGCTCAGTCAGATTTGGGTCTTTACCATAGATACCACCGTTCACATTTGAACCGAAGACGAATAGCGGGGCTGCTGTACCGTGATCTGTGCCAACACTTCCGTTTTCGGCCACTCTTCTGCCGAACTCAGAAAACGTCATGCCGGAGACCTTTTCACTGAATCCCCGATTCTTCATGTCTTGCATGAATGCCGAAACAGCAGTGCTGAGTTCTCCTAACAAACTTGCGTGTGCGCCTATGGTTGGATCCGCTGTGGACGTTTGGTTGGCATGGGTGTCGAAGTTGTTGCCTGCCCATGAGATCAAGAATATTCTCGACTTCAGACCGCCGGCAACAAGTTGAGAGACCACACGAAGTTTTGCTCCGATATCAGACGCCGGATACGTGACCGTTGATGCGCCGGCATCATCGTTTGCCTTCTTTACTACAGAGGCATACACGTCTGCACTACGTGCGATGTTGCGCATGAATGCAACTTCACGCCCGGCAGGCGTATCACCCTGTGCGCTACTTGGTACTTCTTCGTTACCGCCACCGCCATTAACGAGTCTGTAGAATTCATCAGGGTCGCGGAAGCTGATCCCCATCGGCCCTGTAGTGCCAAGGAGACCTAACGAAGTAGACGTTCCGATCTGCACGGCCAGAGGATGTGCCGGAAGTTCTGTTGGATAGTTCGGAGCAAGGGTCTGCATATACCGTCCAACCCATCCTGTAGATCCGAACACATCGGCATCTGTTGCCGTGAGCCAGATGTCGGTTCCGCGGAAATGTGACCTATCAGAATTAGGATAGCTCACACCTTGAACAACGGCGAGTTCGCCCCCTTCAAAGAGATCTCGCATGCCGGACATGGCGGGATGCCAGCCGAGCGAGTCGTTTAGTCGAAGGGCCCTGTTCTTCGGAATACCAATTGTAGGTCTGCTGGCGTAGTACAGAGGATCCGTGTATGGGATCACCGTGTTGAGTCCATCATTACCACCTGGCAATTGAATGAGCACCAAGATGCGGTCCTGCGATTCAAGCAGCTGGTTGAGTCGTGGGTCGCCGCCTGCAAGTGCCTTTACTGCAAACGAATCGATGATCGTAGGCAGAGTAGTTACGGCCACTCCCGTGAGTCCAGCCGAGCGAAGGAATTTTCTACGGTTCATAGTATGTCCTTACATCAACTGGAATTCAGGCATTCGAACAATCGCCTGTAGCAGGAACTTCACTCGTTGGGCGGCCGATGGAGCGTCAATGTCCCATTCATAGACCTGTGCACCCGCAAGCATGATCTCGAGGAGCACGTCTCGCTGTTCTTGTGTTGTAGGCACAGGTAGTAAAAGCTTGGCTACATTCTCTACCACCTTTGTTGCGTCATCATTATTCGGCATCGATTTGATCAGCGCTACAACATCCGGTGTGAGAGGCGAGCCTGAAACATCGAGGAGTTTTGACGAGCTACCTGTTTGCCGTCCATCAATAAAGCTTTCTGCGTAGCGTTGTCTTTGCGGAAACGTGGAGCTTGTGATCCACGCATGGTGCCCCTTCCACCCTTCAACCGTTGGCGGATAGTACGGCTCTTGCGTGAGTTTTGTCATCGAAGCAATTGCGTAGGAACGATCAACGTTAGTGGTCTGCAAGACTGAAGCTAGGCCAATAACAAGCTCGGCGGGACTCTTGATCAGCGCTCCCCGACGAGCGGGTTCAAAGAAATGTTGAGAGGTAAGTAGACTTCTCAACACCGGCTTTAGCTCATAGTTGTTCTGTTGTACGAGCAGGGCAACTGCCTGAATATCATCAACACTTGGGGCAAACTCAACGAAGGTCATGAGAAGTTTGCGGGCAACCCAGCGAGCGCAAGCATCTTGTTCAAATGTGATACGGACCACATCGCCCCATTCCCAAGGACCAGTTTGACCGAGAATTGTCTTTTCGCCAAGGTCAGCGAGTCCGCGATTATAGACCCCCTGATTACCGGATATACGCCAGCCAGTGAATGCGCGTGCGGCTTCCACTACATCACGTTCCGTATAGTTGCCAACCCCCAGTGTGAACAGTTCAAACCACTCACGAGCAAAGTTCTCGTTAGGATTTCCCTTGATGCTTTGATCCCCGCTGAGATAGCGTAGCATTGCCGGGTCCGAGACCATACTTGTGGCCAAGGACTTAAAATCAAATGCTTGCGACCGTATGGTTTCACTTTGTTTCAACATCCACTGTCCGGCATAGACCGTGATGTAGTCTGTTGAAAACGTATTCTGCCACAACATCACCAAACGTTCCCGTAACGAGGGCAACGTTATTGCCCGCTCCATCCACCATTGTTGCAACTCAGGCCATAGTCGAGCCGCTGCTGCGAAGTCATTAAACTCCGGAGGGGTATTGGCCCATTGAGGTGGTGTTGGAGGGGGCTCAATATTTTCGATGATGCTCGTCACCGCTTCTGATGGAGTCTTCCCCACGAGTGAAGAAGCGAGTGTCCATGAAGGGTGAAACGTTGTTCTGCGCAGAAGATGGACGGCATCTTCCAATGTAAGTGGGGTTGTGCGCGTCGCAAGGTCGATCATACCAAGCCTATGACGTAATGGAGAGGTCGGGTATCAGGTTCAGTCATGAACCCTGAACATACGTACTTTTGCCTTCACACGTTTTCTCTTCCACGGAGCCCCTTCATGGCATCTGAAGCCACCAAGAGACCAACCGGTATCACAAAAGAGCGATATGCAGACCTCGCTGCGTATGGCGCAATCCTATTGGCTGTTATTGCCTTCTTTGCCGACGCGTTGTTCGGCGGTAAGAACTTTATGAGCGGGGGCGACAATGTTGCCTTCTATTCTTTTGTTCCATACCTCGATGCAGCCAAGGAGAGTGGCGAGTTCCCTTTATGGATGCCGTACATCTTTGGCGGTATGCCGTCACTTGCATCTTTCTTGGCAGCAGGAGAACGGTCGTGGGATGTGTTGGGTGGATTGATCTTCTCCATCCCTCGAGCCATTGGCGACATCTTTGGTAACGACACAGCACGCCTCGCCATGTGGTACACAATCTATGGCTGGGGTGTATACACCCTCATGCGTGTGAAGGGTCACACTCGTGCGATTGGCGTGTTCTCCTCTCTTGGGGCCATCTTCAGCACCTTCGTGATCGTCTGGATCATGATTGGTCATAGTACAAAGCCGGTTTCCATGGCTACGCTTCCTTGGATCCTTCTCGCCCTAGAGAGACTCCGTGAGCGTTTCACACTTGCCAACCTCTTTCTCCTCATTCTGCCACTCATCGTTCTTGTTACGGCCACACACCCGCAGATGATGTTCTACATAGGGTGCGGCACCGCTCTGTACCTACTTGTTGAATTGGTGACGCGCATCATCACAAAGCAGGGCTGGATAAACGTGTTAAAGGCAGGGGGCGGATTGGCAATTGCAGGCGTGATCGCCCTGGGTACCCATGCAGACATGTTCCTTGCAACGAGAGAATACACACCAATTTCAACACGTGGCTCTGCACCATTGGTACAATCGGACAAGAACAAGGTTGATCAAACGGGCGGCAACGATTACGAATACGCTACGAATTGGTCGTTCTCACCCGACGAAATGATGACCTTCCTCATTCCAAACTATTATGGGTTTGGAAATACATCCATTAAGGCACCTGGTCAGGCAAAGGAACAGCGCACCAACCTCTATTGGGGTCAGATGCCCTTTACTGATGCTGCTAACTACATGGGAATCGGCGTCCTGCTCCTAGCCATCGTTGGAGCATGGAATTATCGCAAGGATCCATTTGTGATCTTCCTGATTGCTGTAAGCGTCTTTTCGCTGCTTCTGTCCTTCGGAAAGAACATGCCACTCTTGTACAAGTTGTTCTATGATGTGGTACCTGCCTTTAACAAGTTCAGAGCCCCTTCCATGGCCTTGTGTTTGTTGCAGTTCGCAACACCAGTCCTTGCGGGGTACGGACTAGCATCCATTTTTGCGTGGTCATCAAACGTCACTCCAGATACAAAGCGTAAGGGGCTTATCATTGGCGGTGCGTCTCTTGCAGTGTTCGCCATCATGTTCCTGTTCGCAAGCGATGAAGGCGACTACAAACAACTGGTGAATGATGCCCTCGTTGAAAAGCGCGATGTACCTCAGGGCCAAAGCGTTTCGCCTCAGTTTCTCGATCTGGTCTATAACGAGATGAAGAGTGATGCCACAACATCGGGGCTTATCCTTATTGCATTCGGAGGTCTCATACTTCTGGTCGCTCGCGGTACAGTGAAACCCAATGTTGCTATTGCCCTCTTCCTTGTTCTGTTGGTTGGAGATCTTTGGCGCGTTGACAAGCGCCCCTACGACCCGAAGAAGGGATCACCGGAGAAGAATGTTTTTGCAACGACAGACGTAGTGGACTTCATTAAGCGGGACCCTGGTGTGTACCGCATTTGCGACCTCTCCAGCAGCGCAACCCCAAACTGGTGGGCGTACCATTTTGTTGAGAATGTCCATGGCTATTCATCAGCGAAACTTCGCGTCTATCAGGATCTGCTTGACGTAGCAGGACCCGGCCCAACGCGTGAACCGGTACCGGGCAATTCGATGATCCTCAATCCTTATCTGTGGAACCTGCTCAACGTGAAGTACATCGTTTCTTCACAACCATTGTATCAAGGTGTTGAACCTGCATTCCGCTCGCCATCTACAGGGTTGATGGTCTACATCAATCAAGATGTGCTACCACGCGCATGGTTTGTGGATACGGTGCTCGTTGAGAAGAACAAACGTACGATACTTGAGAAGCTACGGGATGGTACGTTTAACGCGAGAACAACCGCCTATGTTGAGGATGATTTTGCAGGGCGCACTTCACTCGGCGCTGACCCTACGGCGTCAGCTCGCATCACAGGCAAGGGTAATCAACACCTTTCAATCGCCACTACTTCTACCACATCACAAATGCTTGTGGTGAGCGAGGTGTACTATAACGAATGGCACGCTTATGTTGACGGTGTTGAAGTGCCGATGATCAAGACCGACTTTGTCCTCAGAGGTGTGAATGTGCCTGCAGGAAAACATAACGTAGAATTTCGCTTTATCAGTCCGTCCTTCCAACAAGGGCGCACCGTGAGCATGGCATCCAATGCCGCGGCGATCCTCATTGGCCTTGCCGGACTTGGCTTCTGGTACCGTAGACGCAAGGAGTTACCATTAGCATGACAACCGAAGAACTTTTATCTCGAGCCGAAAATTCCATTGCTGAGAAACGCCCCCTAGCAATCACTACTGAAGAGCTCGTTGATATAACACCCGAACAGGCCGAAATTCTCCAGAAGAAGTTCGGTTCACATTTGTTGATGCGTATGCCAGAGCATGAGATTGCGTTTCAGGAGTGGCTGAAGGTGAATGACCCCGCTGTATGGAGAGATCTCTGGGATGACCAAGATGAGCCACCATACACGATCTCTCTTGCATTTCTCAGCGACATGATTGGCAAGCCAAATGAAGGGGCGTTCTTTATTTGTGATCTGCAGAAGACTGACAACTACTTCTTTACGCCGGACATGCTTCTCGACAAAGAGTCAACAGACTTTGTCTCCGCCGTACGAGACCGATTCGTTGGTGGCCGCACGCTTTCTCCGGAGCAGGCACTCACCGTAGAGATCTCGGCCGGTCCAACAGACATCTGGCATTTTGCTTATCGCAGAAGTGTAGAGCTGGAGCGAGCCAAGAAGGCTGTTGCCGCACTCGTTGAAGATCGCATCATCGTCCATGTGCCAAAGGCGGATCATCTATCGACCCATTTCGACGTAGGCTGACATGCTCGTTATGAAGTTCGGCGGTACATCCGTCCAGGATGCCAGCGCACTCCGTCAAGTAGCCTCTATCATTCACAACCATGCCGCCGAACCCGGTGGTGTGGTTGTTGTGTTGTCTGCAACTTCGGGCACAACAAATACACTGCTCTCCTTGGCTGAACGTGCCGGACGAGGCGAAGTGATTAGCGATGAGCTTACAATGTTAGAGGTGAGGCACTCCGGCATTTTATCTGAACTCGCACCACAAGCCTCACATACCGATCTCAACGAGCTCCTTCACGAGTGTAGGTCATATGCACGTGCGTTGCAGATTTTAGGCGAGTGTACACCACAGTCACTCGATCATATGACGGCATTCGGTGAGCGGTTAAGTACTACCATCCTTTCTTCTGCACTTCGCGCCAATACCCCCTCTTCCGTCTACTTTGATGTACGCACGGTGATGCGGACCAATGATGAATTCTGCGCTGCTCAAGTGGATATGCATCACACTCGCAGCCTTTGTTCGCAACACCTCGCCCCATTATGTGCATCCGGCAGCATTGTGATCACACAGGGTTTCCTCGGTTCTACATCGGATGGTAGAACAACAACATTAGGTAGAGGGGGCTCCGATTATTCCGCAGCAATTCTCGGAGCCGCACTTTCAGCACGAGAGATTCAGATCTGGACTGATGTAAGTGGCGTGTATTCTGCAGATCCGCGCTATGTTCCCGAAGCTCAACCCATCACTGAACTATCATTCGGAGAGGTACGCGAACTTGCGCTGTACGGCGCCAAGGTTCTTCACCCGGATACGATTGCACCAGCTGTTGAAGCGCTTATTCCCGTCTGTGTACTGAATACGTTCCGTCCGGAAGATGCCGGTACACGGATTGTTGCGCATACACCATCAACAGCGGCCATTCACGCCGTTTCTATCGTCCGTGGATGCTCGTTGGTGCAGTGCAGCGTTGCGACTGCGGCTCACATCAGGTCGGTACCGGAGCTAGGACGCTCCATTATTCTTGAGTCCGAGACGGTTGAGTCTGCCATGCTAGTACTTAAGATCTCGGGCGATGATGGAATACTCGCACTTGAGGTAGCTATAACAGACACAGAGGTGGTCATTCAACCAACATCACTCTTAGCCGTCAGTGGCCCTCACGTGAACATGCCAATCATACTTGCAGAGATAGCTGCATCGATTTCTGCATTCACGATACGTGCCATTACCACCGGCGCTGCTACACACACGATCTTTGTTGCAGTGGACGAATTGCAGAGCAATGAAGCTTTACGAGCGATTCATGCGATCATTCCTCGTCATCGCTAAAGGACATCGTTCTGAGGACTTCGCGGATGGGCTCAACATGGCGGATGAAGAGAAGGAGCGAAACTGCTGCAACAAAGAGTCGCATCTGCATTGGGTCATGGCAAACAACAAGTGTTGTGTCACGAATCACTCTGTCCGGCGTACTCCACGCTAGCACAGCAGTGCCGATAATGGCTGTCATAGAGCCAACATGGACATTCTTACGGATCGCAAAATACCCGGTGAGGTACGTGATCCACCATACGATCAAGAAGAGTGGGTCCACCATGGCAAAGACACCAGTAGCCGTGGCAAGCCCCCTACCACCTTTGAATCGCAACAGAACATTCCAGTTATGTCCGAGCACCACAGCCGTGCCCGACACAGCAACAGCAGCAAACCAATCCCCGTGAAGAAGTTGCGCTACATACACCGCGGCAACTCCCTTAATGGCATCCACCACACCAACAGTGATACTGAGCCATGTACTTCCAGATACATCATAGACATTATGAGCGCCAACATTACCGGTACCCTCGTTGCGAATGTCCTTTCCATGTGAGAGCTTCATGGCGATCCACGCCGTGGGAATACACCCGATGGCATATCCGATAAGACCAATCACGAGAAGTCCGAGATTCATGAGCGCACCTTCAGTAGCCGCATTTGGATAAATGATATGGCCAACAAGATCACAAAGATGATATAGGCAAGTGCACTGGCATACCCCATCATGTCGGATTGCTCAAACGCTTGGTGGTAGACCTCGTATACCAATGTGGAGGTTGCGTCGAGTGGGCCGCCCTTAGTCATGATGTAGATCTCAACAAAGATCTGGAAGGACTTGATGCTATTGATAACAACCACAAATAACATCGTTGATCGAAGCATAGGCAGTGTGATACGCCAGAACTGCTGCCACCGCGATGCGCCGGCTAGGTCAGCTGCTTCATACAGGTCTTTGGGTATTGCCTCCATACCCGCGAGGAAGAGCACCATATAGTATCCCGTGGAGATCCACACGTCCATTGCCATGATGGCACCAAGAGCTGTATTCTGATCGAGCAACCATCCTTGTATAGGATGAGGCAATCCAAGCATACCTGCAAGGACGTTCACATATCCATCACGGGCGTAGAGGTTGGTGAACACCAAAGCAATTACTACCAGTGACGTAACAGACGGCAAGAAGTATGATGCACGGAAGAATGATGCGAGTGCCGGACTGCGCCTTCGTATTGCCGTAGCCAACAGCAATGCAAACACTGTTGTAAACGGTACAGTCCCCGCAGTGAAAATCGTGGTATTGCGCAGTGCCCGCCAAAATCCCTCGTCCTGAAATGCACGAAGGTAATTGTTGACCCCAACAAACGAGATCTCATTTGTCAGTGTTCGATACTCCGAGAAGCTCAGCACCAGGGCATAGATCAATGGATAAACCCAGAACACGAGCAGGGTGATCAACCAAGGGGCTAGAAGTGTCCAAGTATGAACGTTACGCCCGCGCACCGGCGATCTCCTTAACGAACTGGCGAAGTGATGTGTAGAGCAATTCAAGGGGCAGGCCAACGATGGTGTAATAGCACCCTTCTACATGGGATACAAAGACCGCACCGAAGTCGTCTTGAATGCCGTACGAACCTGCCTTGTCAAGGGGCGAACCCGACGCAACGTAAGCCTGTATCTCAGCGCTCTCGAGTTCGCGAAACGTAACCTGAGTTGCACGAGATGCCATCATTCGATGTTGTTCTGGGCAATTGGTTGCCAATGCAATACCAGTATAGACCGTGTGCGTTCTACCGCTGAGTCTACCGAGCATACGAATGGCATCATCGGCATCCATTGGTTTATTCAGGACCTCACCGCTGAGAACAACCGTTGTGTCAGAGCCTATGATGACGGCCGGTGCCTCGGACAATTCAGATCCGCGAATAGCCTTCATCATGGCAAGCGTTTCTACATACTCGCTCGGAGGAAGCAGCATATCTACACTATCTTCATCAACATCAGGCACTACTGTGGAAAACGTGAACCCCACATGATGTAACAGAGCTGATCGCCGTGGAGACTGAGATGCGAGCACCAAGGGATATGGGATGTTGAGTAGGTCGTTCAGTCTGATCATTACTTGCTCACGATCGTGAACTCAACACGACGATTTTGTTGCCGGCCATCGTCGGTTTCATTCGAAGCAACAGGAGAAGTCTCGCCGAATCCCTTTGCCGTGAGACGAGATGCGGGGATACCCTTGGCAACAACATATGTCTGCACGCTATTGATGCGATCTTGCGATAGCTTCATGTTGTCTGCATCCGCACCAACATTGTCCGTGTGTCCGGCAAGAGCGATACGAATTGTTGCATTCTTCTTGAGAAAGTCAACCAAGCGATCAAGTTCGGGATACGATTCAGAGCGCAGTTCGTACTTACCTACGTCGAAGAACACATTGTTCAATCGAATGGCAACATTCATCTTGATCGGTGTTAGGAAGAGATCACGATCGGATTCTCCATAAGCGCCAATTGTGCGGGCATCGAATTGCTCGCTGAGGGCATAATAGCCATCTGCTTCTGCCCGGACACCGTAGAGCGTTCCGTTTACAAGGCCAACGCGATAGGAGCCATCAACCGCGCTGGATGTTGCTGTGCCGGCTAGTTTTCCGCTTGGGAGTGCTTCGTAGAACACATTCGCCGTCACAGGTTTTTTGGTCTCTGCATCGAGCACACGTCCGCGCACCATGAGCAAGGCCACAGGCCGCGCACCTACAGGAAGAGGGATTGCAACGATATCGTCCTGACCTAATGAGTTCTTCGTTGTACTGTAGTAGGCCGAATCTCCCTTAGCAGACACCTGGATGAAGGTCTCGTGCTCATCTGAATTCACCCCATTGCCCAGATTCTCTGGTTCAGACCAATTGAGCCAGGTGTCATCTAGGCGACGAGAAACAAAAAGATCATGTCCACCATATCCCGGGTGACCGTTACTACTGAAGAACAACGTCTTTCCATCACCGGCAATGAATGGCCCTTGTTCAACACCTTGCGTGTTGATTACCGTGCCGATGTTCTTCGGCGTTGACCACGTATTGTTGGCCTGCCGAAAGCAAACGTATATGTCATTGCTGCCACGAGAATCGCGCGTTTGAATTGATGTAAGAAGCACCGAACCATCGGGCGCGAGGTGGGAACTTACATATGTGTTGAGATTTTCATAGTTCTCGATCGACATATTCGTGGGAGCATTCCAGCCATCTTTGTTTCGCGTAGAATATGAAACGCCCCTTCCGATCGAACCGTCACTCTCATACGTTCCTTGTAGGAAGAGCGTATTGAGGTCCTGCGTTACAGCAATTGCGAAGTTATTGCCGGGAGTATTGACCGGTGCACCAAGGTTAGTTGGTGTGGACCACGAACCATTGGCCATACGTGTGGTGACCCAGACATCTAGTTTGTCCTTTGTGACGTTGCCATCGTGGTCCTTACGACTATAGTAGAGTACCGTTCCGTCTGGTGAGATACAGTCTATGGATTCATCGGCAGCACTATTGATCTGCCCACCCAAACTCACGGGCTTTACATTCGGATCAACACCAGCTACTGGTCTCACGGGCATTGGCTCCCACTGCTTGATCTCGAGGTCATCCAATTCAAGTGTTTGTGCACCGTAATAGACGAGGCCTTGTTTATTACCAAAGACGAGATAATACGAAGCCGTCATCGTCACAATGGCCTTACCATTCACATAACCTGATATGGCATCGTTCTCCTTACGCACTTCAAGAACGTTCCACTCACCTTGCTTCTTTACATCATTACACGTTGTCCACTCATCTACATTCTCATAGGTCCCTTCCTTTATCCGACCTATGCGTGCTCGGCTGTCATCTCGTATGATGAAGTGATAGAGGTTATTGGCGTCGGCTGTATTGAACACAATTCCGTAGGCGTGCTTCTCTTGCCCGGCTGTTTGGCGCACGCGCATCTTGATCGACCAGTTTTTTTCTGGGCTAAGCGCAGCGACTTCTGAGAAATAGCGGAAGCCATTGTCATCCACTTCCACATAGCGAATGACGCCGTCATCGGCTTCAACCGTGCATTTTCCATCAGACGTTGTGCCGGTAAACCAATCACCGGCCTCTTCGAATGTTCGTTTGGAGAGCGTTTGCTCCTGTGCCTCAAGAAGAGTGCAAGAGCAGAAAAGAACGGCGAAGACGGCAAGGAAGCGCATGAGACCCCTAAAATGTTCCTGCGAACATAGGGCATGGAGCGGTACTGTGGCCTACATAGGCTAAAGTTTAGTTTGTAAGCGCAGCTTCAACAGCGGTTGTGATTTCTGCTGCCATTGGGTCCATCCTAGTGGCAAACCGCTGAACAAGCCTACCATCCTTACCGACAAGAAACTTTTCAAAGTTCCATCCAACTTCTCCGGCACGCGTGGCATCGCCATCACCGCTTGTAAGCCATTTGTAAAGGGGCGCCTTGTCATCACCCTTTACCACCACCTTGGAGTACATTGGGAAGGTTACATTATACGTGGTTGAGCAAAACTGCATGATCTCTTCATCCGTGCCAGGTTCTTGTTCGCCGAAGTCATTCGAGGGAATTCCGATAACTACGAGCCCCTTATCCTTGAACGTGTTGTAGAGCCTCTCAAGGGATACATACTGCTTTGTGTAACCGCAGTATGAAGCAACATTGACCACGAGCACCACCTTACCCTTGTACTCCGAGAGATCAATTGTTTTGCCGCTGATATTCTTCAGTGAAAATTCGTGGAGTGTTGTGTTCATGGCAAATAGGAGTAAGACTGTAGAAATAAGACTGTTCAGCATAGGTGTGTTCGCTGGTTCATGATCGTGCCACAACAACAAATACCACCGGAGGATTCCCTGCTTGATTTAAAAATGTTGTTTCCGTACACGTTAAGGTGTGTTGTGGAAGAGAAGCCAACAGACCTCGCACAACTTCCAGTTCTCGTTCACCTTCGGCGTGACGGTAACAGACGATGGTGATCACGCCGCCCGGAGCGAGAATTGCACGGGCCTGTTCTATGGCTCTACGAGTGGTCTCGGCCTGCGTAGTGATGTCCTTGTGGCCACCTGGCAGATATCCCAGATTGAAGGTTACCGCCTGCACCTTGCCGTGGTGCTCAGGAGGGATGTGTGTAGACATCTCTTCATGTCCGGCAAGTATCAGGTTCACATCTGCCGCAGCACCAGAGATTCGCGTTTTTGTGACCTCAAGAGCAACAGGCTGTATGTCAAAACCGTACACCGTGCCACCTTCTCCGGCCAGAACGGCCATGAGGGCGGTGTCCCATCCGTTGCCCATCGTTGCATCAACAACGACAGAGCCCGGACGGACAACATCTCGCAAGATCCGGTGGACATAGGTAACTGCGTTTTCGTACATCATGATTTCCACCATTTGATGATATCAATGTCTGGGTCAAGGGGCTCCTCGTAAACAAGATGCCGAGCGAGTTGTTGTGCCGCCCATGGACCTTGTAATGCGCCCTTTGTGCCCAACCCTGTGAATACGGCCTGCGTTGGGTTCGTGGGATGACGTCCTACAAATGGACGTTTGAACTTTGTGGATGGTCTAATGGCTGCTCGCTGACCGAGTACAACAATCTCCCTTCCAACCAATTGTTGAGCATCGGCTAGCAATTTGATCCTGCCTGCCTCGGTTGGACTCGGCTCATGATCGTCCCAATCGTGGGTTGCCCCGATACGATAATGATCGCCCCCTACCGGGAGGATCCATGTCCCGTTTGTGAGGATGTGATCAAGCTGAAGTCCAGGAATACGAACATCGAGGATCTCGCCCTTCGAAGGCTCTATTGGTAGCCAGGACCATAGTGGATCATGAAGCGTTTGATAACCGGTACAGGTGATGGTAATATCCGGAACGTGAACCGTGCCTCCAACATCCTTCTGTTGGGCCAAGCTTTGCCCAACCGTATTGAGCAGGGTGGGAATGTCCACCGTTGCAACGCTTCCGTGCTCGAAGCCACCGAACGGATAGGTAACACCATCGTGAACACCGGGTTCGATGTCTGTGACAACGATTGGGTCGTACTCGTGCTTATCGCGACGATCATGAAACCACTCTCGCATAATCTCTTCACGGAACACACGCTTTAGCGTCCAATCACTCCAGAGAATGATGCCAAACTCTTGCTGGATCTCCGCATACGTGGTGCGGGCTATCTGCGTGAGCTCATGCCCGCGCCATGAAGGCTTGAGACGGCGTCCAGTGATCGGTGTGATCATCCCTGCGGCTACGCGGGAGGATGATTCAGGATTTGCCGTATCTACGACTGACACCTCTACGCCAAGCTTCTTCAGTTCCCATGCAAGAAGGGTCCCTGCCAGACCACAACCAACGATATGGGCATGTTTCATGGGAATTTGCCGGAGAGGTCTCTGATCACAACACTCGCGCAGGCACCACCGAAGGCTGCCGGGAGATACGAGACCGTACCAAAGGCAGATTTCTTAAAGTTCAGTCCGTCGGTAAACATGAGTGAATCTTCGTCTGTCTCTTCCAAAGAGTACACGGCTGTAATACCGTCACTGATTCCGTGACGCTTGAGACGTTTTCGGACGAAACGGGCAAGACCACATTTCTGCGTTTCAGAGATATCGGCAACACGAACCTTTGTTGGATCGATCTTGCCCCCTGCTCCCATCGAACTAACGAGTTTCAGCCCCTTGGCATGAGCGCGATGAAGGAGAGTGATTTTTGGAGTGAGCGAGTCAATTGCATCAACCACATAGTCGTACGACGTAGATAGGATGCGATCGATCTTTACAGGTGTGAGGAATTCTCTCAGTGGAATAAGACGAAGGTCAGGGTTGATCAGGCGCAAACGATCACGCATCACATCAACCTTGTAGAGGCCCTCTGTTGAGGTAAGAGCTGGTAGTTGTCGGTTGCGGTTGGACGGGTCAACAACATCTCCGTCAACGATCGTCATGCGTCCAACACCGGCGCGGGCGATGAATTCAGCGGCGTACGAGCCAACACCGCCCATGCCAACGACGAGTACGTGCATGTTGGCGAGTTTGTCAACAGCTTCGTCGCCAAGGAGGAGTCGCGTGCGGGAAGACCATCCCGCATCGGTCATTGCTTGAAGACGGCTTCGAAAGTCTGATGCAGCGTCGCGCATAGCTCCTCAATGGGCACACCGCGCATCGCGGCCACGGCAGAATAGACATTTTCGATCTTCACGTCATCGTCGTCCGTTTCGAGCAAGAATCGATCTGCTGGGCAAAGGCGAACCGCTTCTACCAGAGACGCAGATTCTTTCAGAACAGCACCACCAAAGGACAGGATCATACCGGCATCAAGGCATTGTCGGGCTAGCTCTGCCCCCTTCACAAATCCGTGCAAGATCCATGGTTGACCGGGGTCGATAAACTTGTGAACGCGCAGTAGTTCGTCATGTGCTTTCACGCAATGGACGATAAGGGGCTTCGAGACACGCTCGGCAAGATCGCCTACGTATTCGAAGGCATCTACCTGATGTATCCATGGTGCATCACAGGCTCTATCAAGGCCACATTCACCGATACCAAGGACAAGTGGCTCTGAGGCAAGGTCTTCGAGAAGATCTGCGGCATCTCGCCAGTCTTCGCCAACATCCCACGGGTGAAGTCCTACACTACAGACACCATCCGTTTCAAAGACCTCCGTAGAAGCCGTAATACGAATATTGACCAGTGTGGTCACGTCCTGATTGGCGGACCGGTTATGCGAGTGGGCGTCGACGTACAACATTGTTGCTGCAAAGATGCAGAAACGATGCTATTCCAAAAAAAAGAAAGCCCGATGTTCTTGCGAACACCGGGCTGTTTCTAGGGAGTTAAGGTTTTGTCAAGGTTGGGATGAAGTGGCTACGACCAATGTTGCATGTATGAAAATCATCGTACTTCTTATCGGCACACTGCTCGTTTCGCTCCCCGGCGTGTTACCTTCACAGATCCCAGAACTACGGATCACGTCGGCTCGAGCACCGCTGAGCCCTGGAGATTCGATCAAGATCGCATGGCCATCGGTTTCTGGTGGACAGCGCGTAGACCTCGAATGGCGGTCTTCATCTGATACACAGTGGCGTCAGATTTTGAAATCAACCCCAAACCGACAAGCACATTGGCGAGTACCTACCGGGGTTGAGCAGATACAGTTTAGGGCAATCATTGATCCGGGGAGTGCTGAACCGATAGTGATACCGTACTCAAATAGTCTGTCACAGAAAGTTTGGACAACAGGTGGCGGGAAACTCGTATTACAGTCAACAACCATGGGCTATCAGCGACTGCAGGTGTTTGACCCGGTTCAAGGCGCTTTCATTCGGAATCACCTTCTTCCCATTGGTGAATGTATTTCGGGCTATGATGTAGTACTCTACAGCACCGTCAATTCGAAGTTTGCCTATCGCGACCGCAATGGCTGGTATTGGTGCGATATAATCACTGGAGAAGTTCACCATCATCTTCCATCTATCACGAGTCCACAAATCAACGAAAACGAATTCAGCTCTACCCTGTGTACGCATGCGGGCATGGTACCTCGGCCAGGTGCAAAGGGTGAGTTCGAACTTTCCATTACGACACTAGATCCAACATCCGGCTCAGTGATCTCCAATTGGCGAATCGCCTGTAGCGGGAATCTGCGAGTCTACTCCATCACGGACGAATACGTTGAATTTGGTGACCATGCCAAGACGCGGCGGATCGACGTAAGAACGGGCAAGGACTTTACAGGGAATGTTCCTACTCCTTGGTATGTGTCGCTAGCGTCAGGGCGTTACAACTTTACATTGTCGGCCGACAATAGATCGGTCATTGTAACAGAGAGAACTACAGGTAAGACAGTCATGACGGTCCCAGTCTCGTTTAGCAGTTCATCTTCTTCTCTATTCTCTATTGGTTTTGAGCTAGCCGCATACATAGAATACTCGGGTAGACTTCATGTCATTAGACCCAACGACAATCGCGCTGATGATCTTGACCTCGATGATGGCTCTCATGGGCATTTTATCTCATCATATCATGACTCATCATTCGTTTTCAAAAGACGAGATAGCATCATGAGGTATCGAGTCTCTAAGAACGGTTTTGAACAATGTGAACGAGCTTTGTTGCCTAATCGTGATAATGGTCAACCCTGGCAGTTAAAGAAGAATGGGACTTCCGGGTTCTATTTGGAATCGGGCGATCGGATTATCGTATTAGATAGCCGGCTGATTTATCTCTCTGAGTTTTCAATTCGCTTCAATTTCTCAGCCAACCACTCTCCGTTGGTATCACCCGATGGCAAATGGCTTGTTATCAAGGAGCACTGGTACTATGATTCTGCGAGCGGGTCTCTCATCGACAGTGATCGCTTCAGATTTCACGATTTGGGATCTCGCGGAGTCAACACAGGCAACATGATATTGCTTGGCGAACAACAATGGTCTGGTTGGTTGAGTAACCCGGAGCGGCTCGTTGCATTGTATGGCACCGAGCTCATTGTCATAGATCCGGAGAAGGTGCAGAGTCGTTTGGGTCTTACAGTAGGTACAAAGATCGACACGATCATTCAAGTGCCTGGTGTTGGTGTGCTAGTGCAGACATCTGCTGCTATGTATGTACTTACGAATGACGAGCGGACCCTAATGATCCCGTACAAGAGTGGGACGAAGCATCGACTGGCTCTTGCTAGTTTTCGCAACGTGGACAGCTCGATTCTTGTTGCACACAAGTGTGAAGAAGGGCCATACTATGCATTTGATAGATGGATTCAGTTGACCTCGATCAACCTTCATACCGGCCAAATTACTTCCTCTGTCAGAGTCAATCAAATGAGAATGAATACTCGAGTCGGATCTCTCAATGTCACTCCGCATGAATTTGATTCAGCAAAGAATGCCATTACCGTCAGCACTTCAACGTCGACAGGAATGTGGATCAATCAATTCAGCACTATTAACGGAGATACTATTGCGAGCCATCGGGTCGATCTGCCACACGCTCGCGGAACTCATACACACGTCATTGAAAGCAGATCTAATATTGGACTTCTTGATGTCTACTATCGTTCTGATTCGAGTGATATTCACTACCTCGTTGAACAAGGAAGTGGACTTGCAACTGGACCATTCTATCACGATGTTTTAGGTGTTGGGTATGATGATCTCGTGATCGTAACACGTAGCACGAATATCTCAGATGACGTCCTGCCTAGGACATTGATGAATGAGACTGCCGTGTACGATGCGCGTTACCGCGAACGGCCCACTCTTCCTACTGAAATAACAACGGTCGGAGACAACATCATCTTAGGCGATAGAGGCCGCTCAGTTCTTTTGATCGATTCAGCCCTCATCTGGCTACCCTTCTTTTTGGGCCAGATACCTGAGCAAATGACGATTCAAAGTTCTTGGTTTCCTGTTACCTACAATTCAACCTCAGTGGAAGGTGACCAGCGAGGCACTGGTGCTTTTCACTGCTCTCTTTGTTCGTTTCCACAGACGGTACGCTTTGCATACAACGGCACTTCGATTCAAGAGCACGAAACCGCCACTGTTCGATATCCTTACTACATTGTGACTTCGTGTCCACATCGAATCACTCGCACTATCTCCTCCCCGAAGTAAAAAAGAAAGCCCGACGCTCATCTGAACATCGGGCTTATAGATTTCGGAATGACTCCTTGTCCCTCGACCCTCCCTTCGGCAGGGCAGGCTCCGCTCGGGATGACGTCACTTTGTCATTTTGTCATTTCGTCACTTCGTCATTACGTCATTACGTCATTTCTTAATACATGTCCATTCCGCCGCCGCCATGCTGATGTCCGGCTGGCTCTTTCTTTTCCGGACGTTCAACGATGGTAGCCTCGGTGGTGATGAGGAGGGATGCAACCGAAGCCGCGTTCTCGAGAGCAACACGTGAGACCTTCGTTGGATCGATCACGCCGGCTTCGAAGAGGTCCTCATACGTTTCCGAATATGCATTGAAGCCAAAGGAGCCTGTGCCTTCCTTGATCTTGGCAACAATAACCGAACCTTCGAGGCCGGCGTTGCTGAGGATCTGGCGGATCGGCTCTTCCACTGCGCGACGGATGATGGCGATCCCTGTGAGTTGATCACGGTTTTCGGTCACCAGACCATCGAGCTTGCCAAGCGTACGGAGATAGGCAACACCGCCACCAGGGACGATACCTTCTTCGACGGCAGCGCGCGTTGCATGGAGGGCATCTTCAACACGTGCCTTCTTCTCCTTCATCTCAACTTCCGTTGCTGCACCGATCTTGAGAACGGCAACACCACCGGAGAGCTTTGCAAGACGTTCTTGAAGCTTTTCACGATCGTAGTCACTGGTTGTCTTTTCGATTTGCGACTTGATCTCGTTGATACGCTTCTTGATATCGTCGGAACTACCAGCGCCTTCAACAAGTGTTGTGTTATCCTTGTCGATCGCAACACGCTTGGCTGTACCGAGTTGCTGAAGTGTTGTGCTCTCGAGCTTGTAGCCCTTTTCTTCTGAGACCACTGTACCACCGGTAAGAACGGCAATGTCTTCGAGCATGGCCTTGCGACGGTCGCCAAAACCCGGAGCCTTAACTGCTGCGATCTTAAGTGTACCGCGTAGACGGTTAACAACAAGCGTTGCCAGTGCTTCGCCTTCGATGTCTTCCGAGATCACAAGAAGTGCGCGACCAGACTGAGCGGTCTTCTCAAGGATTGGTAGAAGGTCCTTGATAGCGCCTATCTTTTTATCGTGGATAAGGATGTATGGGTTTTCAAGAACACATTCCATCGTGTCGGCGTCCGTTACGAAGTACGGCGAGAGATAACCACGATCGAACTGCATACCTTCAACAACATCCATCGAAGTTTCTGTGCCCTTGGCTTCTTCAACGGTGATCACGCCGTCCTTACCAACCTTCTCCATTGCGTCTGCAATGAGGTTGCCGATCGTAGAATCATTGTTCGCTGAGATCGTTCCAACCTGTGCAATCTCCTTCTTGCCCGGAACCGGACGTGAGAGTTCGCGCAGACCTTCGTGAATGGCCTTAACAGCCATATCAATACCGCGCTTAAGATCCATTGGATTAGCGCCGGCTGTTACGTTCTTCAATCCTTCTGCAACAATCGCTTGTGCAAGTACGGTTGCTGTTGTTGTTCCGTCACCTGCGATATCGCTTGTCTTTGAAGCAACTTCGCGCACCATCGATGCACCGAGGTTTTCGATCGGATCTTCGAGTTCGATTTCCTTCGCTACCGTAACACCGTCCTTGGTGATCGTTGGAGCGCCGAACTTCTTATCGATCACTACATTGCGACCCTTGGGTCCGAGTGTGACCTTAACTGCGTCTGCTAGTTGATCCACACCGCGCTTAAGCGCTGCACGGGCATCAACATCGAACGTTATGATCTTGCTTGCCATAGTTATTCTGTCCTGATTGGGTTTCGAAATGATTGTTGAGTTGGAAAGGGGCTGATCTTACTTAATCACAGCAAAGATGTCGGCTTCGCGCATGATGAGGAAGTCGTCGCCTTCAACGCTGATCTCCGTGCCGGCATATTTGCCGTACAGCACCTTATCACCTACCTGCACCTGAAGCGGCGTTACCTTGCCCTCTTCTGTTTGCTTGCCCGTTCCAACTGCAATGATCACTCCCTGCATCGGCTTTTCTTTTGCTGTATCCGGGATGATGATTCCGCCCTTGGTTACTTCTTCTGCCTCTGCGGCTTTAACAAGCACTCTGTCGTGCAATGGCGTAAGATTCATAGTTCCTCCATCTGAATAGAATTGTGAGACTGTACTAGAGCGCACATGACGAATGAGCTGGCACTCTTCGTGTAGGAGTGCTAACACAAGTGTGGGGTGCGAAAATAGGACTTATGAGCTGAGGATTGCGTCAGTTTAGGTCAATGCTACGTAACTGCCTATTATTACATGCACTTACAACCAAGGCTGACGGTCGTGCGACGATCTCAAATTGGTGTCGGGCACTCGTTAGGCCAGGTCATCGGACATCATCCTATGTCCAAGCCACAGCAGAAGTGACGCTCTATCGGCGTCTGAACCTTCAGAGTCTGTGGTCTTCGTTGCCAAGCGTTCAATAGCCGTTCGGTCCCACACATCGGAAATTGGATGTGACGAAGAACCCACAAGGTCGAGAATCACCGGCCGCAAGAGCGGATAGAAGACTTGCTCTATACTACCGTGTTCCTGAGATGGATAATGGCGTGCGAACTTTGTCCACAGAGCAGTTGCCAGGGGGCGTCCGGCACAGCTCCATGGTACATCACACTTCTTTCCTACCATTGGGCGCAACTGCAAAAGGGGGCGATGAGTTGTGATCAAACGTCGGAACCAGCGCCCACTGCTCCGAAATCGTGAGCCACGAGAAAATACAGACGTTACAACCGACTCATCCAGAAACGTCATTGCCGAGCGTAGTCGAGCATCATACACGGCCTGAGGAGACGCGGCGAATCCTCGGGTGTACCATCGAACGAAGAATTCGTCTATCCAGTCTCGGGAATTACCTCGGTTGAGCCCTGGCATTTCCTCTAAAGCCAGCTGCAGGGCATTCACTACACGTGATTCGGCCTCGTGTTGAATGTCTCTGTGAAGGAGCGAAAAATCACGCACGCGCATCGCATCAACAACACCTACGGCATTACTATCGCAAAGAGCGCGATAGCAACTCGCAAGAAGTCCGTTGCCGAAGCCCCCTCTCAACAATGCTCCATAAGCCCCATCAACTAATATGGAATCTTGACCTAAACGGTCTGCGGCATTGTCGAACACAAGGGCATGTATCCCGGGATACGATCCCTCCGTTTGCCAAGCGGTTTGTTTGATAGAGGCAAGAACATCATCTCGTTTCCACACCTCATTGTTGAGCTCACTGATACGCACCGGCACTCCGTCGAGACCACACACCTCGCGAGCGCGCTGCACGTCTGGCATTTGCAGCGTACCATACGTATGGGCACTGAATGGTACGTTGGCACCATGAAGCGCGGCCATTAATGTCCTACTGTCAAAGCCGCCACTGAGCCCGAGCACAACATTGGAGGAATCCAGGTTGCGCAGTGCCGTACGCAGTGCCGAGTCAGGATCTTGAGTTGTTACAGGAGTGGAAAGCGGTTGAAATCTCAGAGTCTCACCATCGTACATGAGCTCCATCCCTGAAGGAACCCGCTGAATCTCATTAAACAACGTGCGCTTAGAAACACTTGTAAAAAGAGTCCACTGACAGGCCAATGCTTCAAGACACAGCGTGTCCGATTGCCGCGATAACAGATCGATACGAGAGGCAAATTCAATGCCCCCTTCATCCTCCAACAAGCGCCAATACAAGCGGCGTTGCTCATACGCATCCACAGACAAGCGAACCACGCCATCAATGATCGTTGCGGAAAAAAGTCGCCTATAAGGGGCTTTTCCGCTCCACACTACAGCAGATGTTGCCGTATGTACCGCACCTGCGGTTGTGCGCAGACGATCATGAAGATCAGCGTCTACTCTGCGCCCGGCACGATATCCATGAACATCGTTCATGAGGTGTAGCCCTAACGTTTACAGAACTACGCCGAATAGCGCATCGATCACAAGTATGCCTGCAGCAGAGATGGTGAAGGCGCGTACCGTGGCCTTACCTACGCCCTCGGCACCACCTTCGGTGTTAAAACCTACGTGACATCCGATAAGCGCTGTGAATCCACCAAACACAAGAGACTTAAAAAGTCCGCGGACCACTTCTCCTATGTTAAAGAAGTTCTGAACGGAGACAAAGAACGTAGCGGCACTAAAATCAAACAAGAAACTGGTAAGGATAAATGCTCCGAACAAAGCAACCGCACTTGAGAACACGGCCAACACAGGCATCATCGTTATCGCGGCCATCACTCGCGGCATGCCTAGGTAACGATCCTTATCGATTGCCATCATGTCTAGTGCATCGATCTGTTCCGATACCTTCATGGTTCCGATCTGTGCGGCAATTGCGCCCCCTACTCTACCAGCAATAACAAGTGCCGTGAGAACGGGCGTGAGTTCGGTAAACACCACCGTTGCGATGGAGCCTCCAATAAAGGGGCGTGCAATACCGATAAGGTTAAATTTTGCGAAGAGATTGGTTGCCTGGAGCGCAGCGATGGCGCCGGTGAAAGATCCAACGAGGATCACGAGTGGCAACGAATCTGAGCCTACGATCTTCATCTGTTCGAGAACAAGTCCACGGTCCTTGAAGATGCGCGGAATGTATCGAATGATGCCAAGGACAAGCAGAACGATCTGCCCGATCTCGGCGAGGATACTCATGGTGATGCGGCCTACACTGGCCAGGAACGTCGAGAACATCCTGCAATCTACAACGATGCCCGTCGCCACAGATGTGACGACGGGCATTGAATGTACATTGACGTACTTCTTGAGATCAACCGCGACCGCTACCTGTACCGGTGCTGTCGCCATGGCCGCCACGGTCACCACGTCCGCCGCCGTGAGGAGGAGGGGGGTTATGACCACCACCCTTGCGGGATGCAAGCCAACGCTCGAGCTTTGCGAGTTGTTCTTCCGTTAGGATCTCCTTCACACCGGCGATGAATGTCTCGTCGCAGATCTTCATAGCGGCGCGAGCTTCTTCACGACCCGGAAGGGCCTTGAGTGCTTCGCGTACTCGATGATTGATCGCCCGGAGTTGTGTACGAGCTTCGTCACGTGTGAGTGTTCCGTCTACTACCTGTTGCTTGATGGCTTCGGCTTCAGCACGAGCTGCTTCGATGATTGCTTTTTCGGCAGCGCGGAGTTCTGCAAGAGCGGCAGAGACACAGTCATGATGAGCTGTTTGAAGTTCAACGAGTGCCGCTTGTTGGCGTTCTGTAAGGTTGAGGCGACGGAGGAAATCCATAAACGGATTACGAACTGGTCTGCCCTTGTTTGGATCCGGACGCTCAGACATCATCATTTCCATTGTGGCATCATTGATCTCAAGCGGTGATGCGTTGAGGTCGAATGACGTTGATGTTGCCGTCATGCCCATCGGGTCTTCCGGTGTTACGCCATTCTCACTACAGGCCGTTAGACCAAAAGAGAGGGCCGCAAACGCCGTAACGGCCAAGGCCGTCCAAACATTTTGCTTTTTCATAGTTCACTCCACAAAAAATGATAAGAATTCTTTTTGCCCTGTGTGTTGGGGCTCTGAGACCCCGGAATCGTCTGCACGTTTAATCGCTACCATGTATTCCCTTTTGTGGCTCGCGATCCCGTGCTTTGGTGGGAAAAACCCCTGTTCAGAGGTTGGGTTACAGGATGAAGGGGAAATATTTCAGAGGTTGAATTGTTGCCCCATCATGTTACTGCTGTCTGTGTGAAGTTTGCCCAATCTGATAGCCTTTTTAAAGCTTGCGAAGTCACGTTCAACCTGATCTGCATAGGCAATTGCATAATTTACCATGCCATCATCGAGGCGCTCACTCTTGCCCACATAACCGGCGATCGTTGCGGCATCTCCCCCCTTAGCATGTGCTCTGGAGAGAGCCCATCCACACAGTCCGGCATAGGCAATAAGGGTCTTTTTCTTCATCGTCTCGAGTTCGGCCGACACCTTCTGGTCTCGCAACTGACGCACATAATAGTGTCTGCCTTTGTCGTCGGAAGTCCACCCGATGAATATGTCACTCGCAGCCTGCATCAACCTCTGGCCACTCACAATCCGCTCTCCTTGGTGAGCGTATTTACTCTTGCCTTGTGGTTTTTCCAGGACTGACCTGCGGGCCTCCTTGATCTGCAGGAAGAGTGGATCATCATTGTCTGCAAGCAGGAGAGTTACAAAGCAACGCGTGCCAACACTCCCAACTCCAACAACCTTGATCGCAGAATCAACAGGTTGATATCGATCAAACAACACTCGTCTGTCTGAAATCAACGAGGCTCTGTAGGATGTGATGATCTCCGCCCGCAATTTATCGAGATCCTTCACTTGGTCCTGAAAATGGTAGATAAGGGGCGGGTCATCAATGATCCTTGGAGTCCCATCCACAACCTTTGTGAGTTTTGGAAAGACTGATTCAGAAGTGCGAGATCCAGCCTCCTCCTTCTTTTTGCTCAATCGAGCGATTAACTCTTTGTCACCCTTTACGGACTCTACGATATCGTCTATCGTTATCCGCGCATACCACGTCTCAAGCGTTGAGCATTCGGCATATTCGTCGATGTGCTCGCGATATGACCGCACACATTTCCGCACGGCCGATCTCGCAGTATCATCCCCGAGATCGAGGTACCGTGCCGCAACCACAATACTTGCCACCAAACGCTTCATGTCCCATTCCCACGGAGCCGGGAAGGTCTCATCAAAGTCGTTGATATCGAAAGCAAGAGAGCGCTCAGGTGTTGCGAACCCTCCAAAGTTGCTGAGGTGGCAATCGCCGCATGCCTGAGCGATAATACCCGGTGACGGGGCGTCAAAGAGATCCCTGGCCTGGATGATGGCCGATCCTCGATAGAAATGGAATGGCGATTCCGACATTCTACCATAACGGACGGGGATGAGCCCCTTAATCCGGTCCTTGTTCGATTCCTCAAGAAGCTTGATAACGTCGTTCTTTGACGATCTAGCCTTCCACGTTCCATGATCGAGCCTACTACATACGTCCCGTAGGAGCTTACCTTGCTCACGCCTGGCTAATCGAGTGACCTTTTCGAATTTCATACCAACCTCGCCGATTCTTGAGAAGGAAGCAACTGAACAACACTACAAAAAGCCGGTACACATTCTTATGACAGAAATCATCATCATGAAAAACAGAGGTTTTCAGTAACATGCGAGTTACCCAAACGCTCTTGCAGTGATCACCGACAATCCAAAAGTGTCATGAGAATAGCCTTTTCCCTCTTGCTCGCCACGGTTGCGACAACCTTACACCTTTCAGCCGGACTTCTACCCGGCCAGGATGCATACCTGATCAAGCGCGCTCAGGTCTCTTTGCCGAATGGCGTTGAACGGTCTGCATCGAACGCAATCATCCGGCGCACCTCACCCGGAACGTATGTGCCCGGCATCATTGTCGTCAAGACCCGCATTGCACACGGGGTTGCAAAACAGCACTCAACCATTCCCGGCAGTACCGTGAATCGGTCTTTGGAAGCTTTGAGTGTAGCCGAAGTGAATTCGGCCTACACCAAGGTTGCCGACGGCATGCTCGCCCGGGAGATCGGCCTCGACCGTGTCTATTATGTGCGCTATACTGATGCGATCGATCCATTCGATGCCTGCGCCCGACTTATGGACGATCCGGAAGTTGAGTACGCTATTCCTTTCTATACGCACAAACTCTTCTACGCTCCTAACGACACGCGGTATGGCCAGCAACCGTGGATGGGCTCGATGAAGGTTGATAAGGCTTGGGACGTTACCAAGGGAGCCGCCACCGTTGTTATCGCTATCATCGATTCCGGAACAGATTGGCAACACGAAGATCTTTCTGCGAATATTTGGATGAACACAAAGGAGATTCCAAGTAACGGTATTGACGATGACTCAAATGGGTATATCGACGATGTACGCGGTTGGGACTTTGTTGGCAACATCTCCACGGCAGATGCTCAGAATGGCATCCTCCGTCCGGATAATGACCCCCGCGTTAATGGCACAATTACCGACAATACGGCCCACGGCACTGTGGTAGGGGGCTGTTCCGGCGCAGTAACCAACAACGCCAAGGGTGTTGCCAGTCCGGGTTTCAATTGCAAGATCATTCCTATCAAGTGTGGCTCTGATAATCCAAGCTTTGGAGGCATCCTACAGGGCTATAACGCAATAGCATACGCTGCGGATCTGGGAGCTCATGTTATCAACTGCTCCTGGGGTGGTCCCGGCATTGATGCCAACGCTCAGGATGTGATAGACTATGCAACGGCAAAAGGCTCGCTTGTTATTGCAGCCTCCGGCAACGACGGATTGAACAATGACGAGTACCTTCAATCACCGGCCAGTCTCGATGGAGTGCTGAGTGTTGGATCGTGTTCTGTTTCCGATCGCGTGTCCAACTTCTCCAACTACGGTATGAACGTAGATGTCTATGCTCCGGGCGAGAACATTCTTAGCACCTACCCTGGCAATCAATACCGCGGACTTACAGGAACGTCCTTCTCCAGCCCACTTACATCAGGAGTTGCGGCTCTGGTAAAGGCCGTTCACCCGGACTGGACACCGGAAATGATCGCGGCACAGCTCCGAGGTACCGTTGACCCTCTCGTTGGTGTAACCATCGATACGAAGCCGATGTATTGGGGTAGAGTGAATGCAGAGCGTGCCGTTAAGGTGAACACCACCTTTACAAGCGGCGAACGTATGCCCGGTCTGATGATGAAGGGTCTTAGCATAGGTGGCTCAGCCACCGGCAAGATCACATCCTTTGCTCGCACTACGATTAGTTTCAAAATCAAAAACGTTTTGGCCGATGCACAGAGTGTTACTGTTGTCCCACGCGTTTATGATGCCCGTGCCAGATATTTTGGCACTGCTTCGATCGCTCTGGGAGCAATAGCAAGAAATAGTGAGGTGAGTGGGACCTTCGATTTACAACTAGATTCGATGTATCCATGGTACAGTTCCAACATCAAGGTTGGCCTGACAATTACCAGCGGATCGTACATCAACTTCGAAACGATCTTTGTTCCTGTTGAACTTCCGACGTCGAATGACTTTTCCGCACTCGTCCAAGTTCCGTCATCAAGTTGGGACCAATTCGACTATACAACTGATGGAACATTGTACGCCACAGGCTCACTGTTTGGCCAACGCGCAATAATCCGTGGCACACAAACCGGTGGAGGTGGGTATTCCGCGATTCCGTTCGTTGCAACGGCTCTCGAAGCCACAAGCACGAGTGCCATTCTCATTGGTGGGTTGGCCAACAATGTTGCTACAATCTCCCGGTCAGCCAATGGTGGCAATTCCTGGAGTGGTATAAACGTAAGCTCAACCATGGCGTCTGTTGAAGGCATTCGTATGTATGACGCTCAA
>CALMZQ010000061.1 GCA_937870915.1 uncultured Ignavibacteria bacterium | reverse complement strand
GCACTATTCCTGGCGCACCAATAACGTGAGCACCTACAAGGTGTTCGAACATCAGCACGAGCCGGAGATCAAGCAGAACATTGGGGATGTTGCCATGCACTTTGTTCCCGTACGCGGACCATTTGCACGAGGCATTCATTCCAGCATTGTTGTGCCCGGTGATTGGAGTGGCATTAACATTGCTGAATTGTATCGGTCGCGGTATGCAGATCATCCATTCGTAGTGATCTGCAATGAACCACCTGATATGAAGCGTGTTGTGAACACCAACAACTGTCATATTGGATTTGTTGTAAAGAATGATGTGCTCATGGTTGTTAGTGTGATCGACAATCTCCTGAAGGGGGCTGCCGGGCAAGCTATACAGAACATGAACCTCATGTTCGGACTCGACGAAACGTCGGGGCTCAATCTCAAATCGTCTGTGTATTAGGGGACAACCATGCGTCGATTCACCTCCGTTCATGATCTCATCAATGGTCCTGGTCTCGACGTTGCAATCCACGATGCACTCGAGTTCGCACGTCACCCGTGGATCAATACCGAAATCGGCAGACGCCGCACAGTTGGCCTGCTCTTTATGAATCCATCGTTGCGCACACGCATGAGCACACAGAAGGCTGCTACACTCATGGGTGCAGAGACCATCGTACTCAATGCGGGTAGTGACTCTTGGACGCTTGAGACACGCGATGGTGTAGTGATGGATGGCTCAAGCACTGAGCATATCAAGGAAGCTGCGGCAGTTATGGGTGCGTATTGTGATGTGCTGGGACTCCGCACGTTTGCGTCTCTCACGGACCGCGATGCAGACTATGCTGAGGATGTTCTTGAAAAGTTCATTACGCACGCAGGAGTACCGGTTGTTAGTCTCGAAAGTGCAACACGTCATCCACTTCAGAGCTTTGCCGATCTCATTACCATTGAACAGTTCAAACCAACTCCGCGTCCCAAGGTGGTGCTGACATGGGCGCCCCATCCCAAAGCACTCCCACAGGCTGTTGCCAATTCGTTCATTGAGTGGATGTCGGCCGCCAATGTCGATCTGGTTGTTACTCATCCAAAAGGATATGAACTTGCTCCTGAGTTTGTCTCCGGAGTAGCTGTGACCAACGATCAAGACGAAGCATTGGCTGGTGCTGATTTTGTCTACGCCAAGAACTGGTCTTCGTACGAGCAGTATGGTCAGATCCTGTCGCAGGATAGATCGTGGACCGTTACTGAGGACAAGATGTCGCTGACCAACAACGCCAAGTTCATGCACTGCCTACCCGTGCGAAGGAACATGATCGTTACAGACGGCGTGATCGACGGACCAAACTCCATCGTTATCCCGCAAGCAGCAAATCGCGTCGTATCCGCCCAAACAGCACTCTACTATTTGCTCAAGGGGCCAGCGTGACGTATGTGATCAAGATCGGTGGTGCGGTTGTGGATAGCCCCCTACTTCTCAATGACGTGCTCGACCGATGTGCGGCGCTAGGACGCCCGTTCATCTTGGTCCATGGAGGTGGGAAGGTTGCCACAAAGCTCGCAGCAGATCTTGGCGTGGAACAAACGATGGTCGATGGTAGGCGTGTGACTGATGCTGAAACCCTACGCGTAGTAACCATGGCCTATGCCGGCCTCATCAACAAAAACGTTGTGGCGCAATTGCAGGCACGTGGTGTGCAATGTATCGGCATGACCGGAGCAGATGCAGACCTTGTGCGAGCTCATAAACGCAATCATCCCACCATCGACTTCGGATTTGTCGGAGATGTGGATGCGGTCAACACCGATGTGCTTGAACTCCTGCTTGCCAATGGCATCAGTGTTGTTGTTGCACCACTCACGCACGATGGCAAAGGATCGCTCCTCAACACCAATGCCGATACCATGGCGGCGGGGATCGCAATGGCGATGGATGCGGGCGCCATGATCCAGTTGCGATTTATATATGAACATCACGGCGTATTGCGTGATATCAATGATCCAACATCCGTGATCGGTGTGATCACCGCGTCGGACGTGGATGGCCTCATTGCCGATGGTATGATCAGCAAAGGCATGGTGCCAAAGATCTCCAACGCGGTGGAAGCTGCGAAGGTGGGCATCAACGTGCGCATTCAACATACGTCCGCACTAGGAACGGAAGAGGGGACGCTGGTCCAATGATTGAACTGCTGAAACAGTTGATTGCTACGCCTTCGTTCAGTCGCGATGAAGGGGCTACTGCCGACATCATCGAACGCGTCTTGCGCGATGCCGGCGCTAACGTGGAACGTTATGGGAATAACGTTGTGGCATGGGGGGTGGGGGCACGGGATGCCGTCCTGCTGAATTCCCACCACGACACCGTCCAACCCGGTGCGGGGTGGACGCATGACCCATTCGTTCCGGTTCTCGACAACGGAAGGCTCATCGGCCTTGGGAGCAACGATGCCGGTGGTGCATTGGTGATGATGCTCGCGGCGTTTTTGCAATTTCACAAACGCACGGATCTACCGGTGCAGCTGTGTTTTGCTGCTACAGCTGAAGAAGAAGTAAGCGGACAGAATGGCATGGCCATGTTGTCGAGAGAAGTCTTTGCCGAGCATCCAGTTTCCCTTGCTATCGTTGGAGAGCCAACAGGGATGCAGATGGCTGTTGCTGAAAAGGGGCTTATGGTGCTCGACTGCGTTGCGCACGGTCGCTCTGGACATGCAGCACGTAACGAAGGTGTGAACGCACTGTACGCTGCGCTCACGGATATTGAGTGGTTCCGTACGCATCGGTTTGAAAGAACCTCTCCGGTGTTAGGAGACGTGAAGATGACTGTTACGCAGATTGATGCCGGGTCGCAGCACAATGTTGTGCCGGACCGATGTCACTTCGTTGTTGATGTACGCGTTACCGACGCCTACACCAATGCCGAAGTCCTTGAGGAGATCCAACGTCATACAGCATGTGAAGTAACGCCACGTTCGATGCGACTAGCCCCCTCCTCAATACCCCTCGATCATCCATTGGTGCAGGCAGGGATCAGTATGGGGCTTACAACGTATGGCAGTCCAACGATGTCAGACCAGTCGCTCTTGCCGGAGGGTGTTCCATCGATGAAGATCGGTCCGGGCGACTCTGCGCGGTCGCACACCCCCGATGAATGGCTCGGCACACGAGAGCTGGAGGACGGAATAGCAACGTTCATCACCCTGTTAGAAACGATGATGCGGAGTATGACATGAAACTCTGGGACAAAGGAACGCCCATCGATGACGTGATGGAGTCATTCACTGTTGGCAACGACCGAGAGATCGATGTTCGTCTCGCTCGGTGGGACGTTGTAGGCTCAATCGCCCATGCAGAGATGCTTGGACATGTTGGACTCATCACAAACGAGGAACGACTTGCGCTCACCAATGAACTAGGACTGTTGCTTGAGTCGATCGATGCAAATGGATTTGTGATCGATGATGACGTAGAGGACGTACATTCTCAGGTGGAGAAGATCCTTACTCAGCGTCTTGGTGATACCGGCAAGAAGATCCACACAGGGCGGAGTCGCAACGACCAAGTTCTAGTAGATCTCAAACTCTTTCTTCGTCACGAACTCCGAACGCTGCGCGCCGCCACCCGCGATGTTGCACTCCTATTCCTTGATCTTGCTGAACAATATCAAAATATCCTCCTGCCAGGCTACACGCACTATCAGATAGCCATGCCATCAAGTTTCGGTCTCTGGTTCGCCGGATATGCCGAGGCGCTTATCGAAGACATGCGTGTATTGGACATGGCCATTGATGCTGCCAATGTCAATCCTCTTGGAAGTGCGGCAGGGTATGGAACACGTTTGCCCCTTGACAGAGAACTCACAACACGTGCATTAAACTTCGACCGGGTGCATGTGACAAGCACCTTTGCCCAGATGTCGCGCGGACGTACAGAGAAACTCGCAGCCCTAGCCATTGCGCAATGTGCATCCACCGTTGGCCGATTCGCTGCCGACGTGGTGCATTACGCAAGTCAGAACTTTGGCTTCATCACCTTGCCCGATGCGCTCACCACCGGGTCGAGCATCATGCCACACAAGAAGAACCCCGATGTGTTCGAGGTTCTTCGAGCACGTTGCAACCGCTTGCAGTCATTATCAGTTGAAATCGGCGCAGTGCTCGGTAACCTTCCGTCGGGGTATCATCGAGACCTGCAGTTCATCAAGGACCGCATCGTGCCCGCCATTGATGAGTTTGCCTTGATCCTCCGTGTGCTTCAACATGTCGCGCCACAGATCCAACCCATCGACGGCATCCTCAACAACCCCATGTATCAACACCTTTTCAGCGTAGACCGTGTTGATGAATTTGTTAAGAACGGCATGCCATTCCGTGATGCGTATCGTCAGGTAGCCCAAGAGATAAAGGAAGGGGCTGTTATGTCCGCACCACAGGCCAATGTCAACGACGCACAAGCTGCGCTTGGGAGCATAGGGAATGTTGGGATAGGGGAGTTGAGGAAGAGAGTTTCTAGTTTCTAGTTACTAGTTACTAGTTACAGGTTACGAGTTACGAGTTACAAGTTACTAGCTACTGATTGCTGACGAAGGAACTGTAGGAACACGCTTAGTGAATGTTGTTTCTCTAAAGCCCC
>CALMZQ010000060.1 GCA_937870915.1 uncultured Ignavibacteria bacterium | reverse complement strand
GTGGCAATTCCTGGAGTGGTATAAACGTAAGCTCAACCATGGCGTCTGTTGAAGGCATTCGTATGTATGACGCTCAAGACGGTCTCGCCATTGGCAATCCTGTTGCCGGGAAGTTTGGCATTGCCAAGACCACGAATGGTGGTGGAGCGTGGCCTACGTCAACAGGAGCCCCTTTATCGAATGGCAGTGAACGCATCAATCGTGGTGCAGTGTATTTCCGTGGCGACGCTGTGTGGTTTGGTACTTCGAGCGGACGTGTGATCTCCTCCCTCAATAGAGGCACATCGTGGTCTCAGGGTTCGATCGGTGCATCAGGATCTGTGATTGTGTCCGTTGCCTTCAAAGACAGCTCAAACGGCATTGTACTCTACCGCACCGGCATCGCCAATGATGCCCCGTATCGTATTGCATCAACATCGAATGGCGGCGCGAACTGGAAACAAGGTGCTGCAAATCTTGCACTTGGGATCTCGCCTGTTCGAGTTGACGCTGGTGATGATCATCACCTCTTAATCGGCTCGAATGGTGAAGTGTTTGGATCAGACAATAACGGCACAGATTGGCAGCCTGTATTGAGTCAAGACGCCGGTGTTGTACTAACAGCCAAGGCAATGACGTTGGACAGGCCCTCGATTTTTGTTGCGGGTGAAAACGTTTCGCTCCTGCAGTATCGCTACTCAGGTCCAAACGGATCGAAGCTTCCGGAATTCACAACATCACAGGTTGGATTTGGAACGATGGAACCTGGACAGAGCCGCAATCGCACGGCTACTATTCGGAATCTTGGATCGAGTGACGTCCTTGTTTCCAAGTACGAGATCGTTCACGATGGCACAACTCCTGCACCATCTTTCACGATAACAGCTACACCAAAATCTACGATACCTGCAGGAAGTAGTGTTAGCGTACCTATGCGCTGCATGGCGTCTGATACCGGACTCTATACCGGCAGACTTCGTGTTACCTCTGATGGCAATCCATCAGTGATTGAGCTTCCGTTGTTTGCCCAAGTGTCTCCTGCCACATCGGTCCAAGAAGACATGGCCGCTTTTGGTCCCGTGAGCGTGTGGCCAAACCCCGCAACCACAGACATCTCGATCACCGGCTACGTTCCGATGCAGGCAACCCTTGTGTCGTCCAATGGAACGGTACTCTATAGAGTCAACGTAGAGCCTGGTACAACATCGCTTGATGTTAGGGGGCTTGCTTCTGGCACCTACCACCTTCTGCTCATTCACGGCCTTGGCATTCGCTCAGTACCGATCATGATCACGAGATAGTCAGCGATTGAACGAAAAAAAAGCCCGAGGTTCTCACCTCGGGCTTTTTCAATTTGTAGACCAATCTACATGAAGCTCGATTTTGCTCCAACGTCGTTCCCATCATCATATGAGGATGAACCCGACGTATAGCCGAGACGTCTACGACGCCTGTTCTTCATCCACACATACACGATGAACAACACGCCCCCTATCAGCAATAGCGTGAAGAACAACGTTCCCCATTGGAATGTGCCGGGATAGATTGCCGTTGTTCCGTCGGGATTCATTGCCGTGTACGGACGAGAGTAATAATAGGCCGGGTGGAACGGCATGCTCCAGTACCATGGGATCGATCCCATCATATAGCCCATCATAAATCCGTCTCCCATTCCGCCATAGCGGTTGACGGTGTAGTTCGTTGTTCCGGTTGCACCGGGAACTGCCTGACGTGTGGAGGCGCGTGGTGTGCCGTAGCGACTTGTATAGTCACTAGACGAACCCATGCGAGAGCCACCAAAAGAATTGCGTTGTGTAGGAGCATTGCCGTAGCGGCTTGTTGAACCGCTACCAGAGCGGGGAGCCGTTGAAGGTCGAGATGGGGCCGATCTTCGCGAACCACCGAACGATCCGCCACCTCGCGGACTGGAAAAGCTCCTGCTTCCACCTCGGCTACCGCCAAACGAACCTCCACCCCGGCGTTGCGCCAAGGAGTCGAGTGGTAAAACCATCGTAAACATGGCCACTACCAAAGCAAGTACAGCAAGGGTACGACGTGGTTTCATCAAAAAAGTCCTTCCGTGGTGAGATCACCATTGTCTTCGCGGTAAACGATCTCCGCCTTGAATTCCGGGTGGTCGGGGATCTCTTTTTGTCCGCCAAAAAACGCCCGTAAGCCCCCTCCCTGGGGGACATTCGGTGCCTTGATATGCACATAGACGCTTACCACTCCAAATTGTTCTTCGTTGTTCCGAAGAATAGTGGTCTGTGCCAGATCGCCTTCACTGATTACCGTGAAGAGTGACAGGGACCTCGCCTCATCGTCCGTAAAACCCGGGGGTTCGGTGCGGACGTTTTCAAGGTAGTCCACAAAGATGTTCTTGGTATATGGCTTGTCATCCGTGCCCATATACATGATGATGGCGTCAAAAGCCCCATTTTCATCGAGGTTAAGGAAGATCTCCTTCACCCCGTCGAGCTGTTCGCCGTTGTAGTAGATCGCCGTCTTTTCGAGGCGACCATTGCCTTCGATGCTGAATTCTGCCATAGACAATATTACAACGAAACACTGGTGAGGAGGTTGCACTGGGGAGGCCGTCTCCCTATCTTGGCTTCACACGTACTACGAGGCTAGCATGGCTGTTGAAGACGGCGGAGTCAACTTCGATCCTGCAAATCCCTACGAACGCCCGAGCTTTACGCTTGGTATCGAAGAAGAGTACATGGTGCTCGACCCAACCACCTACGACCTCAAGTCGCACGTCAATCTTGAGCTCTTAAGTAAGGGGCGAGTGTTGCTCCATGAACACATCAAACCGGAAATGCATGGTTCGATGTTGGAGATCGGCACAGGGATTTGCAACAACACAACAGAAGCAAAGTTTGAAGTAACGAAGATCCGCTCCATTGTTGCCCACCTTGCACAACAGAACGGACTTCGCATAGGCGCTGCGAGTACGCACCCATTTGCACGTTGGCAGGACCAAGAGATCTACCCTGACGAGCGATACAAGGTGATGGTAGAAGACATGCAGATGCTTGCGCGTTCACTCCTGATCTTTGGCATGCACATTCACATTGGCATTGCAAATCGAGAAACGCAGATCCAATTGATGAATGAGATGCGGTACTTCATGCCTCACGTGCTTGCGATCTCCAGCAACTCACCGTTTTGGATGGGCATGAACAGCGGACTGAAGAGTTATCGCTCAAAGGTGTTTGAGAGATTCCCTCGGACTGCACTTCCTGACTCCTTTACGAGTTGGAGGGAATACGAGAGCTACGTTCAGCTACTGATTCAGACCGGCTCCATCGACAACGCCAAGAAGATATGGTGGGACATCCGTCCGCACCCACATTTCCCAACGCTTGAAGTTCGCATCTGTGATCTTCCGATGCGCGTTGAAGAAACCATTGCCATTGCTGCGTTGTGTCAGGCCATTGCAGCAAAGCTCTTCTCCCTCTACGAAAAGAATCTCTCCTTCCGGTCGTACCGCAGAAGTCTCCTCATGGAGAACAAGTGGCGCGCCGTGCGTTACGGCTTAGACGGCAAACTCATCGACTTCGGACGTCAGCGCGAGATGCCTGCGCGCGAACTCATCCTTGAGCTCCTCGCCTTTGTTGATGACGTAGTGGACGATCTTGGATCGCGCAAAGACCTTGAGTATGTCTATCACATTCTCGAGAATGGTTCCGGCGCAGACCGTCAGCTCCGCGTTTACAACGAAACAGGCAGCATGGAAGAAGTGGCTAAGTACATCCACAACGAAACAATGACGGGTCTGTTCACAGACATCACTCCATTCATGGACGAATTCAAAGCCCCTTCCCAAGATCTCATTGACGAGAAGATGAGTTCGTTGAGATCTGAGAATAGTGCGGAGTAGGGAGGACGTCTGCTGTTCGCTGTTCACTGTTCGCTGTTCACTGTTAGCCTCAGCTCTCCCCGATGGCTTCGCCATCTGCCCCTCTCTCACGCTTCGCTAGAGAGGGGCCCGACAACATACATATGAATTTTTGACATCATGAAGCCCCTCTCTAGCCGAAGGCGTGAGAGAGACCCTATGTTAAACGACCGCATGGTCCGACCGTAGTAGGTTGTAGTTGCAACCAACAAACCAAAACGGAGGA
>CALMZQ010000059.1 GCA_937870915.1 uncultured Ignavibacteria bacterium | reverse complement strand
TTCCCATTGATCAATGGCAAGCCTGTAGCCATTGAAGAGCTCGATACGCTTGTGCAAGAGGGCAAGATGGCTGTGGAGGCAGCGCAGGTATTGAATGAAGCCTACGCAACCCACAGAGATGAACTCACGGAGATCGGTAGACGATCAATGCGGGTGATGGTGGACTTCCGTAAGGAGCTCTCCAAGCATGACCAAGCTGCCGTAGGCGTATTGTTGAAATCGATCTTTGAAGACATCCGCGGTAGCTTCCCCCGAGATCGAGTAACAGAGTTCCTCAATGGGGTCACAACACACATTCTTGAGCGACTCGAAGAATATGTACGTGTGTATCAGGCAAAACAAGCAGGAATCGTGGACGAGGCTACCGAAGAACTTGCGAGACAGCTTGAGCGACTGACGTCTGTGAACCTGATCGTTGATAACTACGATGCCAAGGAAGCGCCAATCATCGTAGAGACCGTTCCAACCTATACGTCTCTCTTTGGAACGATTGAACGACGTGTAGATGCTCGCGGTTTTGCCGTGAGTGACTTTACACAAATTCGTGCCGGTGCCTTGCTGCGTGCAGATGGTGGGTTTATTGTTCTTAATGCAATGGACGTGCTCGTAGATCCTGCTATCTGGATGTCACTCAAGAAAGTGATGTTGTATGGACGGTTGGATATTCAGTCACTCGATTCACAGATACAACTCAACAATCTCAAGCCTGACTATATCAATATAGACGTGAAGATCATTCTCCTCGGTGATCCGGCAGTCTATTTGGCGATGTGGGCTGCAGATGAGGACTTCCACAAGATGTTTAAGGTCCACGCAGAATTCGATGCCGAAACGAAACGATCTGCGGAGATGATCAAGCACTACTGCTCCTTTATCTCACAGATCGCCACAGAAGAAGGACTCTTGCATTGTGACAGGGGGGCGGCTGCAGCAATCATTGAGTGGGCCGTAGCCTTTACTGAATCGAAACGAAAGATCACGCTACAGTTTAGTTATGCAGCCGATCTCCTTCGTGAAGCATCGCACTTTGCCTCTCAGAAGCACGCACGCATCATTCGTGCAGAACACGTGAAGCATGCAATTGTTATGCGTCATCGCAGGAGCAATCGAGCAGACGAAGCAATCCGAGAGACCATCGCAAAAGGTACGCTCCTCATTGATGTGCGAGGGGCACGTGTTGGCCAGATCAATGGCCTTACCGTCTACAGTAGTGGCATCGTTTCATTCGGTAAGCCTGCTAGAATTACGGCAACGGTCAGTGCAGGTAATGCGGGCATTATCAATATCGAACGTGAAGTGCAGATGAGTGGACCAATTCATTCAAAAGGAGTGCTTATCCTCTCCGGTCTTCTGCGTTCGCTGTTCTCGCGAGCACAGTCTATCTCGTTCACTGCAAGCATCGCTTTTGAACAGTCGTATGGCGGTGTTGATGGAGACAGTGCATCAACTGCTGAAGTTATCGCACTCCTCAGTGCCATCTCAAACGTGCCGATCAGGCAGGACCGGGCAATCACCGGTTCTATCAATCAGAAGGGCGACATTCAAGCCGTTGGCGGATTGAATGAAAAGATCACCGGATTCTTTGAGGTTTGTAAGGATAAGGGGCTCACCGGTACACAAGGTGTGGTGATGCCGATCCAGAATGTGGATGACCTCATGTTGTCCGATGAACTCATCGATGCCGTCAAACACGGCAAGTTCTCTATTTACCCAGTGTCCAGACTCGAAGAAGCCGTTGAACTCATGATGGAATTGCCAGCCGGTAAGATCGGCAAGGATGGCAAGTTCCCTGCAAATACCGTGTTTGCAAAGGTTCAAGCGAATCTCGACGTTCTCCACGAAGCCTCTCGCCAGCGATAGCTTGGGTGTTGAAGCTTGACGTTAATGCCGGAAGTGTCGGGTCCCGGTGAACATCATGGCAAGCCCCTTTTCATTAGCTGCGGCTATCACTTCTTCGTCGCGCACGGACCCGCCCGGTTGAATTACGCATGAAGCACCCGCTTCGGCTGCTTGGAGAAGGCCGTCGGCAAACGGGAAGAACGCATCTGATGCAACGGCACAACCAGTTAGGTTGATACCGGCGTCCTGTGCTTTTCGAACGGCAATACGAGCAGAATCAATGCGCGACATTTGACC
>CALMZQ010000058.1 GCA_937870915.1 uncultured Ignavibacteria bacterium | reverse complement strand
TCCGCTGCTCACTTTGACGCGGAATTCACTGCTCAGTTAGCAACGGAAAGAGGTGTTCACATTACGCGGATTTTCCAACAAGGCGGGGCAACATGCGCCGGAACGAGCGTTAAGTTTCACGGGAATCTATCCATGGATCTAAAAACAATGTCGACGGCAGAGTTAATCGAGACATACTCTCACATTATTTCTGAGCTCAAAGAAAGGAGAGTGATTCGGACAAAAAATCTGCTGGGTGACTTGGCAGAGTACCTTGTCATTAATCATTACGTCAATACTCCAGGGCTTCCAAACCTACAGGCCGCACCCGCAGGAACACAAAACGTAGACGCCTTGAGCAGACACGGGGAGCGATACAGCATCAAGGCGACAAGTAGAAATCTTACAAGTGTATTCTACGGACTCAACCAGCCAGAGTCATTGGATTCTGAATCGCAAAAGTTTGAATATGTAGTCATTGCTTGCTTTGATGACAACTTCAGGCTTGTTAGAATCTTAGAACTAACTTGGAGACAGTTTCTGATATCTAAGAGATGGCACAAGACAATGAGGGCTTGGAATCTCTCCATTACAAGAGAACTGGTCAAAGACTGTAAAACCATCTACGAAGACATCGCAAAGTAGAGACTGTAGAGTCCGGAGATTCAGACCCATATAGATTTCGTTGATGCTTATCCCTCACTCCGGCAACTCCTTCAACCCCAGCTCCTTCAAAAACTCGTTGTGTTCCCTCGTCGCATCACGAATCATGCCCTCAATCTTCACCAGCTCGGCATGGATCTGATCAAGATCAATCTCTTCCTCGTCAACTGCGGTGCTGATGTAGCGAGAGATGTTGAGGTTGAAGTCGTTCTTCGCGATCTCTTCCATCGTAACGCGACGTGAGTAACGGGGCTCATCGTTACGTGATTTATAGGTCTCGATGATCTTGGCGATGTGTTCTTCGGTCAGCTGGTTTTGACGCTTGCCCTTAACGAAGTGTTCGGCAGCGTTGATGAAGAGCACGTCGTCGGGTTTCTTGCACTTCTTCAGGACGAGGATACACACCGGTATGCCGGTGGAATAGAAGAGATTCGCAGGCAGGCCGATCACGGTATCGATGTGACCGTCCTTGAGCAGCTTGGTGCGGATACGTTCCTCAGCACCACCACGGAAGAGTACGCCGTGCGGCAAGATGATGGCCATCACGCCTTCGTCTTTGAGGAAGTGGAAGCCGTGCAGAAGGAAGGCAAAGTCGGCGGCTGACTTCGGAGCGAGTCCGTGGTTTTTGAATCGCACGTCATCACCCATCGCGTCGGTTGTTTCCCACCTATAGCTGAATGGGGGATTAGCAACGATCGCATCAAAGCTTGGCTTCTTTGCAGGATTGAGTTCGCGCAGGATGTCCCAGTCGTTCGTCAGGGTGTCGCCATGGAAGATCTCGAACTCGCTGTCCTTTACCCCGTGCAGTAGCATGTTCATGCGTGCGAGGTTGTAGGTGGTGATGTTCTTTTCCTGACCGTAGATCTTGCCGATACCTTTTGGTCCCATGCGCTTACGCACGTTGAGCAAAAGCGAGCCGGAGCCACAGGCGAAGTCGAGTACACTTTCGAGCCGCTTCTTCGGTCCCGTGCGTGGTTCCTGACTGTCGAGCGTGACGATGGTAGAGAGGATGTCGGAGATCTGTTGCGGAGTGTAGAACTCTCCTGCCTTTTTCCCTGACCCGGCAGCAAACTGACCGATCAGGTATTCATAGGCGTCACCCAGCGCATCGATATCGGTCGAGAAATCCGCAAGCCCCTCGGCGAGCTTCTGTAAGATGGTGCAGAGCTTGGAGTTTCGGTCTGCATACGTTCGACCCAGCTTGGGCGAGGCCAGATCGATCTCTGAAAAGAGACCGTCGAACGTGCTCTCGAACGATTCCGTCTCTATGAACTTGAAGCCCTCTTGTAATGTGTGCAGCAACTCACCATCTTGCACACGCGCCATTTCTGCAATGCTACTCCAGAGGTGGTTCGGCTTGATAACGTAATGCACCTTGCGTCGCATCTGACGTTCAAACTCGGGAACGTCGTTCAAATTCCCTTCATACCAAAAGGCAAGGGGCGCACTGCGGTCGTTTGCATCTACCTTTGGATAGTCCTTACCAAGTTCTTTCTTCGCAGCTGTCTCGTAGTTGTCAGAGAGGTATCGTAGGAAAAGAAATGAGAGCATGTAGTCGCGGAAGTCGTCTGCGTCCATAGCTCCGCGAAGTTGATCGGCGATGCCCCATAGGGTAGAGCCCAGTTTTTGTTGGTTGGTGTCGTTCATGACTTTGATGTGGCAGGGCTAAGCCAGATAGTCACGACTACCTCTTCACTTTCGTTGTCGTTGACCCAAGTGAGGTGAGGCCAAACCTTAAGTGCCCGCACAATCCCGCTTCCCACACCTCGGAAATTGAGAAGATCAGGCGCGAAAGAGGCCACGAGCACATTGCGACTCCGCCGAACTCCCCGCCGAATCTGATCGACTGTGAGGCTGTTCGGCAGCTTTCCTGGACTGCGGATTTCAATACGATCATCAAAAATGAATACCTTGATAGAGTCCTTGATGAAGTAATCCCGATGAATCAGCGCGTTGACCAGCAGCTCTTCGAAGATGATTGCAGGCACCTCGAGTTTGCCGGGATAATTAAACGACCCCTCACCTTGAATGCGTGCATTCCAACGTTTCAAGAAGCCCATGCCCTCGTCGTACTGTTCTGTCAGCGTTCCCGTGATAACTCGTTGATCATGCCATTCAGACGAGGATCTCTCAGTGCCTTTGAACCAGACGGCATCGATCTTCATTTCTGGTAGCAGAACCGAAAGGCGTTTTCCAAACAGCAGTAACCCGGCCACGGTGACACGCCCGGAATCAACCAATTCCAGATTTTCAAGTGTTCGTTGGTAGTCATCACCATTCTCGACTCGACGCGGTAGCTTCTCAGAGTATTTCGTTTCGTAGAATCGCTCGAAACGTTCGTGGTCGAAGTCCTCGAGCGATGATGAAGCTACGACCTGGCTTTCTGCATAGAGCTTCTTCCCAGATTGGAAAAGGCGGGCAAGCTCTTCGGGACTCTGCACCCGGCGTTTGTCCGGCCCATTCTTCACCCAATAGACGCCTTTGTTGTCACAATAGGGCTTGGATGCTCCGTCGGAAATCTCAATGACAACGACAATACCATCTGCCGTCGGAATGGACCTTGAGAGAATAGAAAAAGGCGGGCGAACGCTATCCCAGGCAATCTCCGCCATTTTCTCACCAACCTTCTCAGCCTCTTCGCCGGTGAGTCCGACAATGTTACCATCTTTATCCACTCCGACGAAAATGCGTCCTCCTCCGCAGTTTGCGAAGGCAACGATTTCGCCAGCCATCTTTGCATCTACCGAGGGCTCGCGTTTGAATTGCCGTGTGCTGTCTTCACCAAGGTGTATCTGGTTTCTTAGTTCGAACTCTTCCATAGTTGGTAAATCTCCTTTCTTCGCCGGAATGCGTCCTCGCCTCCTTCCATCACGGTGACGATGCGTTGTTGAATGTCTTTGTCGTCGATGCTGCCGTGGTCGAATGAAAACTTCTCGCCGTCCTTTCGGCAAACGATGGCCTGCTCCGCATCGCCAAGCACTGGTATGTTTGGATTGTGTGTAGCGAACACAAACTGCGTCAGCTCCTTGCGCTCTAATAGTTGGCTGATGAAGTGGCTGTAGAGTGTTTCATTGTCCAGATCGTCTTCGGGCTGGTCTATGATGATGACGGGATGCCTCTGCAAGTGCATGAGAATATGCAGGATCACGGTGGCCCGCTGCCCAAGGGAATAGTCTCCCAGTGGCTTCTGATGATAAAGAATGACCGTTTCGTCCGGCGTGCGGAAACTCAGAAAGTCTGCCAGATGCTCAAGCAACGTAGCACGCACTTTCACGGCGGCGTTTTCACTCAAGTGATTCTCAAGCTCTGCTCTTGACTGGTATAAATCGCGCCCATCAACAAACGCGTCCTGCATTGTTTCGTAGGCTGGGGCCTGTAAGCCACTGCCCTTGAAAATTGACCGTAGGAACTCAGTGAAAGCGCGTCGTTTGCCCTTGAAGGCTGT
>CALMZQ010000057.1 GCA_937870915.1 uncultured Ignavibacteria bacterium | reverse complement strand
GTAATAGACGGGGAGGTCGTTGAACTCAACCCGTATAAAAAATGGACCAGTGCGTTTGTTGACGTTAAGAGTCAGGTTATCATCGATACCTTCGCACTTACCGGCTCAGTGAGGCTGAATGGTAGAACATATACGATCTCATCCGTGAACCGACGAAATGATACAGGAGTGGTTGTCTACAATGACTATGGTGGCGACAATATTCCACACGTGAATACCAAGGAGATCGAAAAGGCTTTTCAGGAAGCTCTGAAGGATTCGATCTTCACTGATAAGGACTCTACTGAGGTAGCACTCACCAAAGATGTGCTCAAGAACGAGCTTCTGCGTGCACAACGGGAGGCAAATGGTGAATATCCTATGGTCAAGGTGCGGGTGCGGTATTTGCGATCCCCATCAGTGAATGTCCCGTTCCCATGTATGGTACTCGGAGTGGATACGGGAACGGTCGCAATGCCACTTCGCGGGGCCGTGGTGTCATTCCCACGTGCTATGCTCAATGGGGCATGGCCTCGACAAGGGGACACGCTTCTGCTCACGTATTCCACTAACAAACATTCGTCTACGCGTTTTATGAATGCAGTATGTGGCACACCTCGTCTGGTTCGAAATGGCATACCCAAACATGAGGCTCATACCGAAGGCAGTACCGGACGGCGTTTCATTCAAGACAACTTAGCACGAACGGCACTTGGTGTGGATCGTAGTGGCAACCGCATCGTTCTTGCCGCGATACGTCCAGATAGGCCTGAGGATCGCGCCCATGGTGCTACGTTGCAGCAGACTGCACAGATCATGGCGCTTCTTGGCTGTTACAACGCCATGAACCTCGATGGTGGAGGGTCTACAGGTATGGTAGTTGGAAACGACCATGTGTTCTTTGACGGGGCAGATCCGCTTACCCGCCGTGTAGGACTAGGCGTTGGCGTGGTGAAGCTCTCAAAGATCTTACGTGCACCACCTCGTTAATCGTAGAGTAGGTACTTCTTTCTCCGCGCAACAAACGGTGCTACTCCTTTGCGCCCGATGCGTTCTAGTTCGGCAAGGGGCTTACCTGATACGATAGCCGCTACAAGTTCTGAAGATCCACAAGCTTTTGCGAACATCTTGCCATGTTTCGTTTGTGCTAGGGTGTCGGGAAACGACTCTGACCGCAACACACGTAATCTCCACAACAATGTAAGTGCTACATGGTAGGGCTTCCACGA
>CALMZQ010000056.1 GCA_937870915.1 uncultured Ignavibacteria bacterium | reverse complement strand
GGCAGAGGCCTTCCTCCGCAAGCGCGTTGTGAAACGATTCGGTCTCAAACAACAGCTCTTCATTCCACGCTGATGAACGTCTGTGTGTATTGCGGATCGCGCAATGGTACGGATCCTGCTTTCGAAGATGCCGCACGGGCTGTTGGCGTTGCCATTGCAGAACGCGGTTGGAACCTCATCTATGGTGGTGGCAACATCGGCCTCATGGGCGTGCTTGCCCGCACTGCCCTTGAGAATGGGGCTCATGTTACTGGCATCATCCCCACCTTCCTTGCTACAAAGGAGATTGCTTTAGATGATTGTTCGGAACTCATCGAAGTAGAGTCCATGCATGTCCGCAAAGCCCTGATGATCGAGCGAGCCGATCTACTCATAGCCCTACCCGGTGGCTTTGGTACACTCGATGAACTCTTTGAAGCATTGACATGGCGTCAGGTACGGCTACATGCCAGCCCCCTAGGACTCCTCAACACTGCCGGGTACTATGACCCACTCATGGAGATGATCAACCGCATGCATTCAGATGGATTTGTGGAGGACCGTCATACATCATTGCTTCATGTGTCCAATGACATAAATGAACTCCTAGACACACTGGCTTTGATAACTACAAGTCAGTTCGGAGACCACTTGGACCTAGCGTGACGTAGTTACGAACCAAAAAAGAAACGGGTCAGTGTTCACACACTGACCCGTTTTACGTTTCCAGAAGAAGCACGTCTATTTCTTCGGCGTTTTAAGCTTTACATCTCCGATGAAGGGTAACCGTTCTTGGATAGCAAGCTTGATCGACTGATTGATGTACGATTCCAATTGAAGCCATTGAGCTGCTACCATTGGGGAACTTGCCTTCTTAATCTTGGAGTAATACGTATCCATGAGATCGTGCTGATCCGCGTCAAGTTCTAGTGCATCTTCCATTAGATCATTGAGCTCCTCATTCGAGAGCGCAGGATACTTGGATACAAAGGTCTGGATCATGGCGATACGTTCCTTGCCAAGATCCTTACGATCAGTTTCATACTTCTCGTACAACGGCCAGAATCCTACGGAATCCGTTGGCGTCATCTTGATGGTCTTCGTGATGATCGCACGCTTCTCCATACCGAAGATACTTTGCACAATGGCAATTTCTTCCGTTGATAGTTGAGCATACGATGTGAGCACTGATCCGAGCAGGATCATACATGAGAGTACGAGAATCCGCAT
>CALMZQ010000055.1 GCA_937870915.1 uncultured Ignavibacteria bacterium | reverse complement strand
CATCGCGGGGTGGAGCAATTGGTAGCTCGTCGGGCTCATAACCCGAAGGTTGTAGGTTCAAGTCCTGCCCCCGCTACGAACATCGAGAACTAAGCCCATGTAAATAAACAGTTTACATGGGCTTTTCTCTTTTTGGCTCACGTTTTGGCTTACGGTTTCATGAACAACCCCCAACAATGGATCGAGCAACACTACGATTCTCCATTCGACCCACTGCGCTCGAACGAGGTGTTTAGCGTTATTCAATTCTACTCGAATAATGTTAAAGACAGTCCTGAGGACCTTGAGCAATTCGAAAAGTACTTTCTCGACAGGTCAGAATGCGATGGCGCGGCCAATGTGCTTGTCGATCTCGGCGAGGCGCGTGGTGGATTCCAATCCGATCTCAATGTTTTGGTTGATAAGGCAGTTCTATTGAACTTAATTGCAGAATGGCGAGCTATTCGATCACCGGATCCAGACAACGCCTATGGCAGGCGTAATTTTTTTCTCGATATGCCCCTTGAAGTTTGGGTCGAGAACGCATACAGGATCCTCAACACGTATATAGCGACAACTAATCATACGATTGAGAAGTTGATTTCACAGTTATCATCATCTATAGATATCACAACACTTGAACCACCCGAGCACTATTCTGCTATTGAAAAGCTACTGCACCCGTTCAGGGCCGAGTTCAGAACCCCTATTCCTGAAGTGGTGAACATCCTTAGTGCAAGAAAGGGGCTAATTATCATGGCGAGCCCTTTTGTTTGGAGAGGATCACTTTTATTGAAACATGTTAGGCAGGGCCTTGGCATTGATCCAAAGGAGTTAAAAAAAGTTCAGTTGCAGTTCGTGGACTCGATTCGTGAACGGACCCGAGACCAATTCAGTTGGTTTGACAAACGGGACCTAGTGAACAACCACGTCAATGTTGCAAGAGAAATAGGTTCTAATAGTAGCATTGTTCATGAGCTCGAACAAAAGTATGTGGATCTAAAAGAGAAGCTAAGTCAGGCCACTAAGGCTACACGAATGGAGTAGTTCCGTACAAACTCTTCGCGCAAGTTGTCTTGATATAATCGATCATAGATGTCAAGGCCTCTTGACAGCCCTCTAGATAGGTTGGATCATATCCATCCAACGGAGGCACTATGCCAGCAATCACCACGGGCCAGCTACGCAACATACAAGACGTCATCATTGACGTTCTTCGCAAAGAGCTGCGGCATCTCATACCGCACTATCTCGACCATCTTCGCAATCAGCGAGCCCTTTCGGACCCCGAAACCGACCCATTAATTTCTCGTGCACTGGCAGCACAGATCCTGGGCGTCTCGATCCAGACGGTGTCTAAGATGATCAAGACGAATAGGCTCCCCTGTATAAAGGTTCAAAGGAGAACCTTGATACGGAAATCGGACATCAGCAAGCTCCTCGAGAATGATGTCGCGCGATTCGGTGGGGGTCAGCAATGATCCACGAAAAGCAGTTGTATGGACCAAAGGAAATGTGTCCTTGTGAACTGAAGAAGAAATCGTTCACTCCCCTACTTGATAGGTACGGCCAACGAACAGGGGGCGGTAAGTGCTGGAGCACAGATTGTGATCAGCGCTTTTACCCTCCACCGCATAGCAACATCGTTGCTAAAGCAACACAGTCATTTTCCGCAGCAATACGCAGACATGTGTATCCGAATTTGACTGGCGAGCCTCACATGAGGATTACGGTAGCCACGAACCCAGGCGGTGATAAGCGAGCTTTTGCATCACACTGGAGTGGAGAAGATTGGGTTAAGGGGGTCGAGGGCATAGAGCGAATCCTTTACAACCTTCCGGAGGTGACCGAACGAGTCAGTCTCGGAGGCACGATCACGGTTGTGGAGGGTGAGAAGGACGCGGACACGTTAAATGGAATCGGCATTACTGCAACTACGAATCCGTTTGGTG
>CALMZQ010000054.1 GCA_937870915.1 uncultured Ignavibacteria bacterium | reverse complement strand
AACGTTGTCTATGTTGGCATGGGTGAAACCGATATCCGCGGCAACATCTCTCCGGGCGATGGCATGTATCGCACAACGGATGGTGGCAGCACGTGGCAACATATCGGTCTCCGAGATGCGCAGATGATTGCCGACATCGTAGTCCACCCCGACGACGCAGACGTTGTGTTGGTTTCTTCTATGGGCAACGTGTTTACAGCCAACGCAGAACGCGGCATCTTCAAGAGCACGGACGGTGGAAAGAACTGGCGCAAGGTGTTGTTCCGCAATGACAGTACGGGTGGCATGACATTGAAGATGGACCCGAATAATCCACGGATCCTCTATGCTTCTCTATGGCAGGCTTATCGCAATGCCTACAGTCTAAGCAGCGGTGGCAAGGGTTCCGGACTGTTCAAGAGCACAGATGGAGGAGACACGTGGAAGGAGATTACATCAAATCCCGGTATGCCAAAGGGGCTCCTCGGCAAGATCAATGTAGACGTGTCTCGCGCTCAACGCAATCTTGTGTGGGCGATGATCGAAGGTGAACATGGCGGACTCTTCAAAAGCGTCGATGGTGGTGCTACCTGGAGCAGAGTAAACACCTCTGCAGATCTACGTCAGCGTCCTTGGTACTTCAACCACGTCTATGCCGACCCAAAGGATGCTAACGTTGTTTATGTTCTAAATGTTGGGTGGCATAAAAGTATCGATGGTGGTCGCACATTCTCCGGCATGGGTTCAAATCACGGCGACCATCACGATCTATGGATCGACCCTACAGATCCCAAACGTATGATCATTGCCGATGACGGTGGTGCGGTAGTGAGTGAAGACGGCGGACGACATTGGACAGAGGATGACGTAGCAACAGCTCAGTTCTATCATGTGAGTGTTGACAAACACTTTCCGTACAGACTCTACGGAGCACAACAGGATAACACCACCTGTTCTATCCCAAGTAGGATCATCGGCGGTTGGTCCATCGATAAAAGCGATTGGTATCCTGTTGCGGGATTCGAGAGTGGGTATGTTATCCCGCATCCAACAGATCCTGATATTACATTCGGCGGCAACTACTCGGGATATCTCGGTCGCAAGTCCATGAAGCTCAATCAAGAGCAAGACATCTCCGTCTACCCCAACAACCCTATTGGTGAAGGGGCTAAGGACCGCGGCGAACGTTTCCAATGGACCTTCCCGATCGTCTTCTCTCCTAACGATCCAACCGTAATGTACACTACGTCACAGCATGTATGGCGCAGCACCAACGAAGGCATGAGTTGGACCAAGATCAGTGGTGATCTCACGCGCAATGACACTACCAAGCAGATAGCTTCCGGCGGACCGATCACCAAGGACAACACCGGTGTTGAAGTCTACAACACCATCTTCACCTTTGCCGAGTCTCCGGTTGCAAGTGGAACATTGTGGTCGGGCAGTGACTGCGGCCTGATCCATGTTAGCACCAACAACGGCGCGTCGTGGACCAACGTCACACCAAGCGGCATGCAAGAGTCGCTCGTGAGCATCATTGAACCATCACCATTTGATGGCGCAACTGCCTATGCAGCCGTCAACCGCTACAAACACGGTGATGATGCCCCCTACATCTACAAGACAACCAACAACGGCTCTTCATGGTCACTCATCACCAAGGGAATTCCCAAAGGCGCATTCGTTCGTGTTGTGAGAGAAGATCCCTTCCGCAAGGGGCTCCTGTATGCCGGTACCGAGCGTGGCATCTACATCTCATTCGATACCGGGAATACATGGAGTCTGTTCCGGCTCAATCTCCCTACGACGCCCGTGCATGATCTAGTCATTCATCCAACGGAAAAGGACCTCGTTGTATGCACACATGGAAGATCGTTCTGGATCTTGGATGATCTCACGCCCCTTCATCAGTTTGATGCAAGTGCAAAACGTCAGCTCACCGCCCTCACACC
>CALMZQ010000053.1 GCA_937870915.1 uncultured Ignavibacteria bacterium | reverse complement strand
GCTATACTTGGCGATTGAGTACTTCACTAACGACTGGGGAAGTAGGGCTACACTTGAGAGCGACGGCCTGCTCTATACAAAGAAGAGTAGAGAAATGATCTTCAACAGTTTAACAGTAGAGCAAATCGTGCTATTCGAAAGCCCTTCAAGGAAGGGATGGTTCTACCTCTTCCCACATCAAGGGTACTATTTTGTTGGCATTCTTATGAAGTCGGGAGAGCGGCTTGCATTGACAATGGCCGTCGATCGACACATCGATGAACTCGTGGAACAAGCGACGGGACATAAACTCGTTTTGATGAATACCGAGTATGCTACATTGGCAAAGTGGTTGTAAATATTGAGTCCTGTGTTGCATAGCGTTTCCGCGCCCTTGACAATCTAAGTCTGTGCGATAATGACAACCGGAATATGTAGCTTGTCATTCTTCTAAGCGCAATGCTAGATTTGGAGTTGCCTCTGCACTTGAGTTTGATGCCCAGTGATCACTCTACTGCGGATTTGGGTGACTACTTAATGCGGAATCTCCATTGGCGGAATACGCAGGCAGCACATGGATTTGGAAGCCTAGAACATGCTCTCAGGAACTACCGTCCATGAACAACCCGGAACAATCAAATGAATATGAACGGAATATCAGCGCGGTATTTGTTCCATTCATTATTCCTATTCTAACGATAGCGTTGTTAATCGAGTTCGTCGTAGTAGACTATGACTTGAATGACATACTATTGAGCTCCTTGATTCTGTTACCACAACTATTTCTGACAGGTGAATATCTTCTGAATGATTGCCGATGTAAACTTGTCAAACGCAATGAAATCTTATGTCTAGTCAAAGGTAGAAACGAATACCTGATTGATGATAAACACATCTCGACAGTGTTCATTTTTCAAAGTCGACTACGGAAGGATCGATTCCACCTTTTTCCATGGCAGTCGTATTATTATCTAGGTCTAATTACAACGTCTGGCGAGAAGATTGCACTAACTATGACGATAGCCTATCCTCTTGATGAAATTCTAAGCAACGTTCCAAACATCGATATTGAAACCGAATATGTTGAATTCCCATCATTGATGCATTGGCTTGAGTAAGAGGAGATTACACGGCAAAGTGAACACAAATGTTTGATGTGTGTTTGGGCTAGAAGGTAGATGCTATAACAGAACGACGCCTATCACCAGCGCTTCTCCTACGACCACGACGGACGCATCATCACGTACGGAACCTCAAAGGACGGCATCATCTGGGCCAAGGACGCCTCGTACGCTTATGAAACCCACGGCCCGTTGCGTCGGGTAGAGATCGGTCAAGACAACGTGCAGGGCATCGACTACACCTACACCATCAACGGCTGGCTCAAGGCCATCAACAACCCATCGCTTGAACCAACCCTCGACCCCGGAAGAGACGGCAAGAGCGGATCGTCGGAAGCCCATGCACTGTTCGGTCGTGATGCATTCGGGATGTTCCTAGCCTACCACACCGATGACTTCAAACACACGGGCTCGTATGCCGATGCAGCCACTACCACTGAGTCTAGCAACTCGTGGAACCAGGCGCCCCTTTCCTCTCTCTACAACGGCAACATCGGCGCGTGGCAATGGGGATCGCACTGTTTGCTCCCGACGTCGCTCCGGGAGAGTAAGGCTCCCGACGTCGCTCCGGGAGAGTAAGACTCCCGACGTCATAGCCAAAAACACAAAAGCCCCGTCTTGCGACGAGGCTTTGTATGAGTACACCGTACGGGAATTGAACCCGTGTTACCGCTGTGAAAGAGCGGTGTCCTAACCCCTAGACGAACGGTGCGTCT
>CALMZQ010000052.1 GCA_937870915.1 uncultured Ignavibacteria bacterium | reverse complement strand
TAGGGACAGAACGTAGGTCCCTCGCAACGCTCGGGATGACGCTACATTCGCCATTATCAATAGAAGAAATGCGAGCAACATCCTTGATGGTACTCGCATTTCTAAATCACATACTTTGCGAAGGCAGCGTCATCCCGAGGAGTGGAGCGACGAGGGACCTATACATAATGCTGAACCGCTGATGTCACAACAACGAGAACAGGCTACGTGTCTATGATAGTGGGGAAGATCACTTCGTAAAACTCAACAATGTCTACTTTTGCATGTAAGTACTCGGCTGTTCATTTTCTAATTCAGCACATACAAATTGAACCATGAAAATATCTCTACTCACGGTAGTGCTGTTGTGTGCGTTAGCAGTTGTAGGATCGGCAAGTGTTCGTCCTACAATTTCGAATGTCCGAATATCAGCCACGTTCCCAGCCATAAGTGTTATGGTTTCGTACGACGTATCGGATCCGGACGACTCAGTGGTCACAGTCGATCTCCAGGTATCAACAAATGGAGGCTATACTTTTCGTTCCATATCTGAACTTGCCGTAGGTGATGTAGGGAACGTTGCTGTGGGAACAGATAAACAGATTACCATTGAAAGTGCATCGCTGTTTACTAAGGATCCTGCACGTGTACGATTAGTTGTACGCGACGAACACGAGGTGGATATACATCAGCTATTAGCAACAATAGAGGAGGGAGCCGTTCGCTCTATTGTTGCAGAACTATCTATACCACGGAACACGATTGTCGATGCTGGCAACCACGCAATTATTCGAAACAGAATTCGCAGCGCCTTTAATCAGGCTGGACTTAGCGTTCACAACCATGAATATCCGTACCAGGGTACCACAGGAGTGAACATTGTTGGGCGTAAGGCAGGAGTTGGTGGTACTGGAACTACGTTTGTACTCGACGCACATTATGACGCCGTTCCAGGTACCAGCGGTGCAGACGACAACGCGAGCTGTGTAACAGCGCTGCTCATCGCAGCTGAAATGTTATCGCAACTCGAGGTGGAGAAGAATATTTCTATCATCGCGTTCGATCACGAAGAGGATGGTTTGATTGGCAGTAGTGCCTACGTTAACACAGGTATTGCCGCTGGTGATACCATCGCGGCTGTAATCAACCTCGAAATGATAGGATATGCATCCGAGAAAGTGAACAGCCAACAACTTCCATTTGGGTTTGGTTTTTTGTTTCCAGAACAACAAGCCGAGATCGAAGCAAACGGCAATCGCGGCAACTTTATCGCAAACATTGGGAACACGAACTCGGCAGAGCTAGGAGTGATCTTCGATGAATTTGCTCAATCGTACGTCCCAGACTTAAAAGTTATTTCGTTGAATGTTCCCGGAGACGGATCCATAGCTCCCGATTTCCGTCGTAGCGATCACGCAACCTTCTGGGATGAAAACATCCCTGCCCTCTTGATTACCGATGGGGCTAATTTCCGCAATCCAAACTACCATTTGCCTACGGATGTAGTAGACTCACTTAACATCCCGTTTATGACAAAGGTTATTAAGGCTTCAATTGCCGCAATTCTGGAACTTGGAGGTGCTGTTAATGGCCACTCGGTTGAACTGGAGGTACCTACCTCGGTTCATAACCATGGTCACGAGAACGACAATTGCTCCCTGCGCGCCGTCCCTGTACCTGCTGCTGAGTTCATTACCGTGGGCTTCCAGGGCTGTTCGCGTTCCTTGGTATTACGCCTGTTTAGTATCGACGGTGTGAAAGTGTTCGAGAAAATTGTTTCCAATCCTGAGACGGCGCAAGTTACTATTCCTGTTTCCGCATTAGCGTCTAATCGGTACATGCTTGTGGCTAGCTCTGGTGAACAGTCATACTCAGTTGATGTGCTGATTACTAGGTAGAAGATCTCGAGCTATGAGCTGCCCGAGAGTCTAAGTGCTGCTTCGTCACTTTACCGTGCCTCGGCATAATGTACCTGCTGGTTTGGGTCTCTTTATACCGTGAGTGGAAATTCCGCACAAAGCGACCACCTGAGAACGCACTCCAACACCTAGACAACAACAATTTAGCATAGGGCTGGCTAGATCAGCATATCACCAGCATCAGTGATCAATTGCGTGCAGTATGAGATGATTGGGTTGTGTGGTTTCTAAAGCTTACACAATATGAAGCCCCCTCTCGGCCGTAGCGTGCGAGAGGGGCAGATGGCGAAGCCATCGGGGTGAGCTTAGGAGCAGAACGTAGGTCCCTCGCAACGCTCGGGATGACGCCACATTTCTCACGTGCAATCCAACCATCACTTAAGGTCGTAATCAACGAGGATGGACATCATGCCTTCCGTTCGTTGTCCTGTTAGTGGGTTAGTGACGCCTTCAGCATAGCTCTTCGCAAAGAAACGAATTGAAGGGGCATAATAGCCCTCTTGACTAATCGTGAGCGTTTGCGGAATTCCGGCCATCGTTACACTGTTCTCTAAGACCTGCAACATCTTGGAAACACTCTCGGCCTTGCCTTTGATGGTCATAGTCTCGTTGCCAACAAAAGATGTGGTGCCAGATACTTTGTTCGAGATTGTCAGCCCTCCGGAAGAATACGTTGTGTCGACAACAACACTTACGATCGTTGCGCGCGTAGCCGTCGGCCAGGTAACCCACCCTGCAGGTACATCATTGTACAATGCGGAGATACTTATGTCGCCATTTGGCTCGTAACACAGGTAGGACTCATTTACCACACCTTGGATATCGGTCTTAACCTTGCTAACGTTTGTCTTTCCCAGAAACGTTAGCCCCGTCTGTTCTATCGTTGTTACAAACACAATCTTGCTGCTTTCAATGGGTGCACCCGTTGTAGGATCTGTTGAATAACGTTCGTATGTGAACGTGCTACCAGCCTTCGGTTGTTCGACAGTCGGCTGCGGCGATACGGGATCATCAGAACTGCACGAGACAACAACAATTGCAAGTGCGATCATAAGAGAAATA
>CALMZQ010000051.1 GCA_937870915.1 uncultured Ignavibacteria bacterium | reverse complement strand
GGATCACCTCCAGCGTTCCCTGCTTGTCGATCATATCGCGCACACGTTCGCAGAGCACAGCCTCAACATTCCCGCCGTGACTCTTCATTAGCTGTTCATACAGATCCGGCTGTGTCTCTTTCACATAGGCAATGAGATCCTCCCCGAACAGCGCCTGTTTTGCATCATAGCGGTCAGCTGACGGATGTTCATACAACCAGCCACGTTCCTGCATGGCCTCGCAGACATCGTCCTCAAACGGTGCTTCGTTGTGTATTGCCATCAGCCTTTTTCCTCCTCGTCGATCATGTCTCGCACATCAATCTTGCCGGTGACGGCAGCTGAAATGAGGGCAGAACGGCGTTCTTGTAATACGTCAATGGCCTCCTTTACGTTTCGAAGAAGGACATCAATTCTATCTGATAGAACCCCTACGAAGCTCGCAATGGCTGATGACTCCTCGATCGGCGGAGCACAAACTACGAGCTCTCCAACGTTTGCCTGCGACATCGTTGGCATATAGCTACCCGAATTGATCATTTCTATTCGTGCCTGAAGAGCATCGGTTTTCAAGAACTCAACAATATATCTTGGATCGATTCTTGCATTGGTCAAAAGCAACATCTGTGGATTTATGGTCATTTCACGTCCTACTTCACTGACAACAGCAACCTTACCAAATGACCAACCGGTCTTGACAAGCAGAATATCATTCGGTCTTAACATAATCTCAGGGGATTCAAAGTACTTCTCCCAGCGAAGGAACACTGTCTTGCTAAGATTGAATCCCGATTCATCAATGTTGGAAGGGCTCAGGACAATTGCACCTTCGCCTTCGTTCACTATGTCTTCAATCGAGTAGCCACGATATCCAATCCTGCCAAACATGTCGACTAGATACTTCAATTTGACTATACACCAATGCTCCGGCATCTCTCCAAGCCACTCGATACCCGAGTCCTTCATTTTCACATTGGGATCAAGCCCTTTGGTTACCGCATGCGTGATTAGCGCTTGACGTTTCTCCTTCAGTAGCTTGATGAGCTTGCGTTGCTCTTCTACTAGGGCATCGATCTTAGCAGTCTCTCGCTCGAGGAACTTGGCAATGGCGCGTTGTTCGGGGAGGGGTGGGAGCGGGAATTGAAAGTTCTCAAAAACCTCTTGATAGAGGTGAATAATAGTTGTTCCTGAGGAGCGAAGGTTAACATACTCACCAAACACTTTAGATTCGAGCACATAGTACAAGAAGTCGAGTACGTAGAGTTCATCAATTGCTCGAACAAGGAAGACCCCGCTGTTCAGTGTGGCCTTCACTGGCAAGTTCCTGACTCTCGCGAGTTTGCCAATCGTTCCATCCTTGGTTATCAGTAGATCTTCATTTCTAAGCTGTATCAATGGATCTTCCTCGTACCGCTCCATCGAGATTCTTCGACACTCTTCCCAACCAACTTCCCCGTTTGCGAAGTCACTACCTGTTACGATATGCACGCCTTCGTCTGAGAACTCAATTGAGTTAAGTCCGTGCCACCCTACCCGGCCCTTAACATAAGAACAGTACTTGACCTTCGTTGTCACCCATTCTCTGGGAATCTCAGGTAGCCACTCAATGCTAGTGACATTGAGCTGCGCACGATCTCTTTCTATCATACTTACAGATCCTCCAGCATAACCTTGATGCGCTCCGTTACGATCTTGAGGTCAGCATCGATCTCTTGAAGGAGGCGTGGCGGATTGTAGACGTAGAAGTAGCGGTTGAACTGAATCTCGTATCCGACTCTTGTCTTCTCCTCGTCAATCCAGGCATCGGGGACATGAGGCTTGACTTCGCGATCAAAGTAGTCGTGAATGTCCTCAGACAGTGGCACGTTCTCCGTGTCGCGCAACGATGGGTCTGGTTCAACCTGGCCCTTCTTCGCCCCCTTGGCGATCTTGAGCGGCTTTCCGTTCTCATCCA